>JAUXPG010000069.1 GCA_030683915.1 Gemmobacter sp. | reverse complement strand
TTGACGGGATAACCGCCGATCAGGCCTACTTCAACCAGGCGATGCCAGAAGCGGAAGCGGCGTAACCGATGCGGAAAACCACTTAGAAAACGCCCGGAACCTGTTCAGATCAACCGAACCACCTCTGTTCGACCGCTGGCTGCTGCCGTTGGGCATCACGCGGTCGCAATGGTGGGTCCTGGCCTTCCTCGCGCGCGACGACGGAATGCCGCAGACCGCGCTTGCTGCGGAACTGGATGTCGGCAAGGTGGCGCTTGGCGCGCTTGTCGACAGGCTGGAAACGTCCGGGTTCGTCAAGCGCCAACCGGACCCCGCAGACCGCAGGGTGAAGCGGGTCATCTTGACCGAATGCGGCAAGGCGCTGGTTTGCGACCTGCGGAGCCGCAACCGGGAATTCAACAGCCTCATCATGCGCTCGATTCCCGACGCGGACATTCCCGTGGTCATCCGGACCTTGGCTGCAATCAAGTCGAACCTGCAAGACAGGTCAGACCAAGACCCTGCGCCCTTGTCCGGCACCGAGAAATGACCCGACCTTACAGCGATGTCTTCATGATCCGTTGCAGTGCGCCAATCAGCCCTTGGCGAAACACCAGCACGAAACCGACAAACACGACGCCTTGCACCAGCAGAACCCAAGGACCGAATGGGGCAAGGAAGTGTTCCAGCGACAGGATCACGAAAGCCCCGACCACCGGACCGAAGATCGTACCGATCCCGCCCACAAGGTTGATCAGCACCACCTCGGTCGAGATCAAGAGCGAGACATCGGTCAAGGTCGCGATGCCGAACACAATGGTCTTGATGCCCGCAGCAAAGCCGGTGATGCCCGCCGACAAGGTGAAGGCGATCAGCTTGTAGCGGTCCACGTTGTAGCCAAGCGACTGCGTGCGTTCGGGGTTGTTGCGGATGGCGCGCAACACTTGACCGAAAGGCGAATGGACCAGACGGTTGAACAGAACCACGAAAGCCACCACGATGAAGGCGACCACCCAGTAAAGCGTCATCATGTCCCGTAGGTCGAGGATGCCAAGGATGGTGCCGCGCGGAATGGACTGGATGCCGTCCTCGCCCCCCGTGAAGGGGGCCTGAAGGCAGATGAAATACACCATCTGTGCCAGAGCCAGCGTGATCATCGCGAAGTACAGGCCCGAGCGCCGGATCGCGACCCAGCCGAAAAGCGCCCCGAGCGCTGCACTGAACAGCGCGCCCGACAGCACCGCCAGTTCGGTGGGCAGGCCAAGGCTGGTGGAAGTCCAGCCGGTTATGTAGGCGCCCATGCCGAAGAACGCGGCGTGGCCAAAGCTCATGAGCCCGGTGTAGCCCAGCAGCAGGTTGTAGGCACAGGCGAAGATAATAAAGGCGTAAATCTTCATCAGGAAGATCGGGTAGAGGACGAACGGCCCAACCAGGACCACAGCTACGAACACCGCGAACAGCATCAGGCGCTGCGGGGAAAAGCCCAGAATCTGGGGGCGATGGGGCGATGCGTGCGAAACCATTGTCATGCCATTTTCCCGAACAGGCCGCGCGGGCGGGCAACCAGTACCAGCACCATCACGACAAAGATAACGGTCGATGCACCCTGCGGGAACACCGCCTTGGCCAGCCCTTCCAAAAGCCCCAGCCCGAGGCCGGTCACGATGGCCCCGAAGATCGATCCCATCCCGCCGATCACGACCACGGCAAAGACGACGATGACGATGTTGGTCCCCATGGCCGGATCGACCGACATGATGGGCGCGGCCATGACGCCCCCCAGCGCCGCCAGCGCCACGCCGCCCGCATAGGTCAACGTCAGCATGACCGGCACGTTGATGCCGAAGGCCTGCACAAGTTTCGGGTTGTCGGTCGCCGCTCGCAGCTTGGCACCGAGCGGGGTTTTCTCGATCAGTGCCCAAGTGGCCAAGCACAGGACGATACCCGCCACCACCACCCAAGCGCGATAATAGGGCAGGAACATGAACCCAAGATTGAACGCCCCCTTCAGCGAAGGCGGAATGGAATAGGGCAGCCCTTGCGAGCCGAAGACGATCCGGATGAAGCCTTCAACCGCCAGCGCGACGCCCAGCGTCAGCAACAGGCCGTAAAGGTGATCCAGCCGGTACAGATGCCGGATCAGCAGCACCTCGACCGCGACCCCGATGATCCCGACGATCAGCGGCACCAACGCGAGCGCATACCAGTAACCTAACGCGAATTGGTCCAGCAGCATCCAGGCGAAATAGGCGCCCAACATGAAGAAGATGCCATGGGCAAAGTTGATCACGCCCAGCAGCCCGAAAATGATGGCCAGCCCCAGCGACAGGATGGCATAGAACACCCCGTTCACCAGCCCCAGCACCAGCTGGCCCATGATCAGGTTCAAGTTGATGTCAAACATCGCCGCCTCACAGTCCCAAGAGCCGGTCGACCCGGTCGATGTTGCGCTTGAACTCGGCACCTTCCAGTCGGTCGACTATGGCGCCGTTCTCGATCAGGTAATGCAGATCAGCGATGCCTTCGACGAAGTGCGAATTCTGTTCCACCAGCAGCACGGTGTAGCCCATCGCCTTGATCTCATGGATGGTCCGGGCGATCTGCTGCACGATCACCGGGGCGAGGCCTTCGGTCGGCTCGTCAAGCAAGAGGAAACGTGCGCCTGTGCGCAGGATGCGCGCGATGGCCAGCATCTGTTGCTCGCCACCCGAAAGCTGGGTGCCGCGGCTGTTCCTTCGTTCGAGGATGTTTGGAAACAGCGCAAAGATTTGGTCCAGCGTCATGCCTCCCGGTGCGACCACCGGCGGTAGCATCAGGTTTTCCTGCACCGACAGCGACGGAAAGATGCCGCGATCCTCGGGACAAAGAGCCACGCCAAGGCGGGCTACCTTGTCCGCCCGCAAGGTCAGCAAGTTTTCACCCCTGTAGCGAATTTCCCCGCGCGTGCGGTCCATCAGGCCCATGATGGTCTTCATGGTGGTGGACTTTCCTGCCCCGTTGCGGCCAAGCAGCGACACCACGCGCCCTTCGGGCACATCCATGTTCAGGCCGTGCAGAACATGGCTTTCGCCGTACCATGCGTCCAGACTGCGAATCTCAAGCATGGCTCGACCCCAGATAAGCCTCGATCACCCGGGCGTCGCGGGCCACCTCGTCGTAATTCCCGCGGGCGATCACCTGCCCCCGCGCCAGCACCGTGACCCGGTCGCACAGGCCCGACACCACGGGCAGGTTGTGTTCTACCATCAGAATCGTTCGCCCCTTGGCGGCCCTCCGGATGATGTCGACCACGCGGCCGATATCCTCGCGACCCATTCCCGAGGTGGGTTCGTCGAGCAGCAGCACGGCCGGGTCAAGCGCCAGCGTAGTGGCGATTTCAAGCGCCCGCTTGCGGCCATAGGACAGATCGCCCGCCCGCTGGTTCGCGGCATCCTCAAGGCCAAGGTCAGACAGCAGTTCCATCGCGCGATCATCCAGGCTGTCCAACACCCGTTCCGAGCGCCAGAAATCCAGGTTCGCCCCGCGCTTGCGCTGCAAGGCGAAGCGCACGTTGTTCAGCACCGTGAAATCGGGAAAGATCGAACTGATCTGATAGCTCCGCACCACGCCGCGGCGGGCGATCTCGTCCATCGCCAGGCCCGATATCTTCTCGCCGCGCAAGTGGATGCTGCCCGATGTCAGGGCCAGGTTGCCGGTCAGCAGGTTGAAACAAGTGGTCTTGCCGGCTCCGTTCGGGCCGATCATGGCGTGGATCTCGCCCTGGAGCACGTCCAGATCGACCCCGTCCACGGCCTTGAAACCACCAAAGGCGCGCGAAATTCCACGGGCCAAAAGCACGATATCGGCCACCCGGATCCTCCTGTGCGTGAAAGTCGGAAGCGCGCGGAGTGCCCGCGCGCCCCAAGGCTGGTTTACTTCAGCAGCGGGCAAGCGCTTTCGGACGGTGGCAGAAGCAGGGTTTCGGGTGCGACCCGGCCCGTCAGTTTGAGGAAGTCCCAGTCGCCTTTCGACTCCGACGCATCCTTGACCTCGAAGGTATACATCGGGCGCGCCACCCGGCCATCGGCGCGGATGGTGGACACGTCGCCATTGATCATCTCGATCGGGTTTGCCTTCATCCAGCCCTGCACCTTGTCGGCATCGGCACTGCCCACGGCGGCCACCCCCTTGAGGTAATGGCGGGTCATTTCATAGTTCATCGCGTTGGTGAACGTCGGCGGACGGCCGAACTTTGCCTCGAACCGCGTGGAAAACTCGCGCGTCTTGTCGTTTTCATCCCAGTAGAACTGGATCGCGCCCTTAACACCTTTCAGGTTGTCGAGGCCGGTCGCCTTGATGTCGGTGATCCCCATGAAATAGGGCACCAGCGTCACATCCAGCCCGAATTCCTCGGATTGCTTGATGATGGTGTTCTGCCAGTTGCCAAAGGTGGCCAACGCGATGGTGGTTGCACCCTTGGATTGCGCTTCCAGCAGGAACGCGGAAAAGTCGGTAGTGTTGGGCGAATGGCGCACGCTCCCCACCACTTCGCCACCGGCCTGCTGCACACCGGCGATACCCTTGGCTTCCAGATCATGCCCGAAGGCATAGTCCACGGTGATGAAGAACCACTTCTTTTCACCTTGTTCGACGAGCGGAATGGTGATCGCGCGGGCGAGCCCATAGGTGTCCATCAGGGCCTGGATCTGGTTGGGCAAGCAGTTTTCATTCGTAAGCTTCGCGGTGGATGCGCCATGGATCATCATCACCGGCGTGCCCTTGATCAAGTCGGACACCGCCAGAGCCACTGCCGAGTTATCAACGCTTTGCAGCAGATCAACTTTCTGGAGATCCAGCATCTCGCGCGCCAGCCCAAGGCCCACATCGGGCTTGTTCAGATGGTCGCCGGAAATCAGCACGATCGGTTCGCCATTCACCGTGCCGCCGAAATCCGCGATGGCCATTTCCACGGCGGTCTTCGCGCTTTCGCCGGTCAACACCGATGTCGCGCCCGACAGGTCGGACAGGAAACCGATCTTCACTTCGGCCGAAGCCGCGCCGGCGACCAGCGCCAGAACCGTCGCAAGGGCAGTCGTCGTCTTGTATTTCATAGGGTAAGCTCCTCCCATCACCAAGGCAATCGCGTGCCGGTTACGGGGAAGCGCCCGCCTGCACGCGCCTTGGCGGTCGCGCAGGTCTGGGCACCGGCCCCCTGTCCGGTGTGTTCCGTCAAGATGCCGACTTATACTTACTGTCGGTCAGCTTATGATACATTAGCGTATTTATAGATACCTGCCAACATGTATCTGCACCGGTTTCAGTAGGGAACGGCGGCCCGGCCGATTTTTTGACGCGCGATGATCTGCTTCATCACCCCTGCCGTTCCGTCGCCGATTTCCAGCCCCATCACATCGCGCATCCGCTGCTGATGCGGCGATGCCTTGGAATAGCCATAGTGCCCATGCGCCAGCAGGCATTGGTGGATCGTGTCGAAGGCGTGTCGCGGCCCCATCCACTTGCACATGGCGGCCTGCGAGGTATGGGGCAACCCGGCCTCGCGCAGCTGCAAGGTGTGGTAGGACAACTGGCGCACCGCTTCGATGATTGACTCGCCTTCTGCCAGCGGAAAGCTGACCCCTTGAAACTGCCCGATCGGGCGGCCGAAAGCTTGGCGATCCTTTACATAAGCCCAGGTCTCGGCCAGCGATGCCTGCGCCGCCCCGCAGCATTGCAGCGCGATCAGCGCCCGCGAATAGTCGAACCCCTGCATCACCTGGGTAAAGCCTTTGCCTTCGTCGCCCAGCCGGTAGCGCTCGGGGACCACCACATCCTCGAAGAACAGCGAACCGTGGCCAATCACGGTGCTGCCCACATTGTCGAACCGCAGCCGGGTAATGCCAGGCGTGCCTTCGGGTACGAAGAAGGCCGAAACGCCATGTGCCCCGGCTGTCCCTGTCCGGGCGAAGACCAGGAAAACATCTGCCCATTCGACAAAGGTGATCGAGGTCTTTTCCCCGTTCAGCACATAATCCGACCCGCGCCGCCGCGCGGTCATTGCCAAGTTTGCGGCATCCGACCCGCCACGCGGTTCTGTCAGGCAGATGGCCATGATCCGTTCGCCTGCGATCATCAGCGGGACGATGTGATCGCGCACTTCGACCGGGGCATGGGCCATCAAGATCGCCGCGTTCAGTGACACGTTCACCGGAACGGCCGACAGGTTGAAGTCGCCATAGGCCAGCGCTTCTGCCACCATGCCGGTGACGAGGCTGGACTGCCCCAGACCGCCTAGATCCTCGGGCAGGTCAGTTCCCAGCAGTCCCAGTTGCCCCATTTCCTGCGCCACGGCCTTGTCGGCCATGCTGGGGCGATCGCGGTTCAGGTATTCGGGCAACAGCACTTCGCGCGCAAAGCGGTCGGCGGTCTGCTTGAGAGCAAGCTGGTCGGCGGTGAAGATCATGGCATTTCCTCGGACAGGCCCCAGTCATGCAGGACCGCGGCGGTATCGGCCCCGGGCTCGGGCGCAGGGTGGCGCAAGACGCCGGGGGTGGCTGAGAGCCGCGGCGCGGGAGCCGGATGGCGAAGCCCGCCCATCGACTGGAAGACACCGCGGGCGGCCATCTGAGGATGGTCCCAGGCCTCTTCGATGCTCAGCACCGCAGAGAAACAGGCATCGCGCCCGGCCATGTGCGCCGCCCAGTCGTCGCGACTGCGGGTCGCCAGACGCGCGGCGAACAGGGCACGCAAGGCAGGCCAGTTCGCGCGGTTGTCGCGTGGCGGCAGGCTGGCAGGGTCGAGCCCCAGGGCCGTCACGAAGGCGGCGTAGAACTGTGGCTCCATCGCCCCAACGGCGACGAAACGGCCATCAGCGCAGACATAGGTGCCATACCAGGGCGCTCCGCCATCGACGATGTTGTCGCCCCGCCGGTCGGTCCAGCTGCCTTGCTGGCGGAACGCCTGAAAGGCCGACATCAGATGCGACACACCGTCGATCATCGCAGCATCCACCAATTGACCCTTGCCTGTGCTGCGCGCCACATGCAGCGCGGCCATCAACCCGAAGGCAAGATACAGCGCACCGCCGCCCAGATCGGCCACCAGGTTCAAGGGCGGCGGCGGCGGCATGCCTTCGGACCCGATAGCGTGCAGGGCGCCGGTCAGTGCCAGATAGTTGATATCGTGCCCCGCCTCTTGCGCCAGTGGGCCGGTCTGGCCCCAACCGGTCATTCGGCCGTAAACCAGCGCGGGGTTTACGCCTTGTGCCTGCAACGGGCCAAGGCCCAGCCTTTCCATCACGCCGGGACGGTAACCTTCGATCAGCAGATCGGCGCGCGTAATCAGCGCCAACGCCCGGGCACGGCCTTCGGTTGACTTCAGGTCCACCGCAATCGACCGCTTGTTGCGCATGTAAAAATCAAAGACGCGCGGGGTGTCGGGCTGGCGGTCCGGTCGGTCGATCACCACGACATCGGCGCCGAAATCCGCCAGAAGCCCGCCGCAGAACGGCCCCGGCCCCTGCCCGGCAAATTCCACCACCCGGACCCCTGCCAGCGCACCCGTCATCCTGCCCTCACAAATAGTTTGCTACAGTATGATACTGTATATAACTTAAATCGGGCAACCAATGATTTTCGTGGGCAGATATGCAGATTACGCAGTTTCTTCGCCAGGCCATAACGCTTAACCCTAACCGGATCGCCACGATCTGCGGCGACAGGCAGCGCACCTGGTCCGATCTGGCATCCCGTATTCCCCGGGTCGCCGCGGCCCTGCACGGGCTGAGCGTATCGGACGGCGCCTATGTCGCCGTTCTGGCGATGAACTCGGATCGCTATGTCGAGCTGTTCTACGCGGTTCCGTGGGCTGGGGGATGCTTTGCACCCATGAACGTGCGCTGGTCGGCGGCCGAGAACGCCCATGCCTTGCGGGACTGCGGTGCCGTGGTGTTGTGCGTCGACGATGCCTTTGCCGATCAGGGCGCCGCGCTGGCCGCGATGTTCCCGGGGATGTCCCTGATCCACATCGGCGACAGTGCAACGCCGGAAGGCATGCTGCGCTATGAAACACTAGCCGCCGACACGGCCCCGATGCCGGATGCCGGCCGCGGCGGTTCGGATTCCTACGCCGTCTTCTACACCGGCGGCACCACCGGCCTGCCAAAGGGCGTGGCCTTCAGCCATCAGGCACTGTGCCAGGCCTCGGTCGCCTATCTGGCGATGCTGCCCGAAACCGAGGACCTGTCCTTTGCCTATGTCGGCGGGTTCTTCCATTTCTCGGCGGCCAATGCGGCGCTTTACATCACGCTGGCCGGCGGCACACATGTCGTGCTGCCCAAGTTCGACCCGGTCCTGATGATGCAAGCCATCGCGGCCCATCGGGTGACCAACGCGGTGATGGTTCCGACCATGGTGACGATAATGCTGAACCATCCCGAATTTGACCGCTACGACCTGACCAGCCTGCGCACGCTGGTCTATGGCGGGTCGCCCATGCCGGAACAACTGATGGCCGAGGCAACAGCCCGCCTGCCCGGCTGGCGGTTCTGGCAGATCTACGGCATGACCGAAACCGGCGGTTTCGCCACGATGCTGCGCTGGCGCGAACATCGGTTCGACGGCCCGACGGCGCATCGCATCCGCTCGTGCGGTCAGCCGGCCCCGGGGGTCGAGGTGCGGATCGTCGGCGCCGACGGTCACGAGGTACCCCGCGGCGCGATGGGGGAAATCGTGATGCGGTCGGATTACCAGATGTCCGGGTATCTGAACCAACCCGCCCAGACCGCCGCCACACTGCGCGACGGCTGGGTATTTTCCGGCGATGCCGGGCGCATGGATGCGCACGGTTACCTGTATGTCGAGGATCGGGTGAAGGACATGATCGTCACGGGGGGCGAGAATGTGTTCTCGGTCGAGGTGGAACGTGCCCTGTTTTCCCATCCGGCGGTGATGCAGGCCGCCGTCATCGGGATTCCGTCCGAGGCCTGGGGCGAGGCGGTTCATGCCATCGTCGTGCCCCGTCCGGGTGCGGCAGTGACCGAAGCCGACCTGATCGCCCACTGCCGCAGACTGATCGGGGGCTACAAATGCCCCAAGAGCATCACGTTTCAGCCCGACCCTCTGCCGGTCGGCCCGGGTGGCAAGGTGAAGAAGGCAGCCTTGCGCGCTCCGTTCTGGATAGGGCAGGAACGGCGGATATGACCGCGCTCAGGTGTCACGGACAAAGCGTTCCACTGCCCCCTTCGGGCAGAGCTCGATGATCGTTCCATGCCCGTTGGCCTTGGTGATCCAGCCGCGGCGCAAGGGCAGGTTCTCTGTCGGAGGTTGATCGTGGACCTTGATGCCCGCGGCTGCAAGACGGGCTATTTCGGCATCCAGATCGTCGACCTCCAGCGCCACCACCACATCGCCGTGCCGCAATTCGGACTTTCCGCGCGATTCCACCAGTTCGATGATGGCCCCGCCCTGCTGCACGAAAAAGGCCAGCCGCAGTTTCAATTCCGGAACAGCGCGGATGACTGGCGCCGCGCCCCCGGTCAACGCCTGATAGACGGGGATGGCCGCTTCCAGATCGTCGACAAGGATTCCTATGTGATCGAGTCTGCCTCGCATCCTGACCTCCGATTGTAATATATAGTTTACTTTAATCTTGCTTATCATATTCTGTCCAGAGTGGACAGGGGAACAGGGGGCTGCCATGGACCGGCTGCAAGGAAGGCGCGCGATCATCACCGGCGGCGGCAGCGGCATGGGCCGGGCCAGCGCGCTGCGCTTCGCCGCCGAGGGGGCAAAAGTGGTCGTCGCCGGTCGGACCGAGGCAACATTGCGTGAAACCGTAGTCCAGGTGCAGGCGGCAGGCGGCGTCGCCGACCTGTTCGTGGCCGATGCGACGGTCGAGTCCGATGTGGCTGCCCTTGTGGCGTTCTGCCTGACACGGTTCGGCGGGCTGGAGGTGTTCTTTGCAAATGCCGGCAATACCGACAGCGTAGTGCCCTTCTTCGACCAGACACCGGATACGTGGGAGCGGATGTACCGCGACAATGTCATCAGCGCCTTTCTGGCCTGCAAGCATGCGGGCAAGCACATGGCGGCACAGGGGCGGGGGTCAATCATCCTGAATTCCTCGACCGGATCCTTGCGCGCCAACGGCGGAACGCAGGCATATGGCGCGGCCAAGGCGGCGGTGAACCACCTGGCCATGACGGCGGCGAACGCGCTGGCCGGAACGGGGGTGCGGGTCAACGCCATCCTGCCCGGCCTGACGGAAACCGGGCTGACACAAGGCATGTTCGACTGGGCCCGGTCCAAGGGCATCGAAGGCAAACTGGGCGCCCTGACGCCGATGCAGCGCTCCGGCACGGTGCAGGACATGGCCGGGGTGACGGCCTTCCTCGCCTCGGACGATTCGGCCTATGTGGATGGCCAGCTGATCGCCGTGGATGGTGGCATCAGCTCCACCCACCCCGCAGGACGGTTCAAGCTGTGATCGGCGCCGAACGCGGCGCAGACACCCGCGCCGCTGTCGTCATGCCCCTTGACGCCGAAGGTTTTGGTGTGGTGTATTATGGTAATCTAGTTTACCGTTAGTCGCATGACCGCAGATCGGCGCAACGGGTCAGGGAGGATTGCATGACCACCACCACTGCAGCCTATGACTGGGCCACCCATTGCGCAAGAATGCGCGCCACCGGGCTCTGGCTTGATCTGACCGTCGACGACCTGCTTTCCCGCGCAATCGCACAGGCGCCCGACAAGCTCGCTCTTGTCGCCTATCGCGCGGATACGGGCTGGGATGCACCGGTGCGCCGGATCAGCTATGCCGAGCTGGGTGCACTGGTCGACAAGGCCGCCGGGTCGCTGCGCGCGCGCGGAATCGGGCCGGGCGACGTGGTGGCGATCATGCTGCCAAACTGGTGGGAATTCGTGGTGGCGGCCTATGCCTGCAACCGGCTGGGGGCCATCCCGAACCCCCTGATGCACATCTTCCGCGAACGCGAGTTACGGTTCATGCTGAAGTTCGCCGATACCAAGGCGATCTTCGTGCCGCAGCACTTCCGCGGCTTCGACTTCCCGGCCATGCTGGCCGGACTGCGCGCCGAACTGCCCGCCTTGCAGCATGTGATCGCGGCAGGCGGCAAGGGGCCCGACAGCTTTGACGCCCTGCTGACTGGTGATGCCGCGCCTGTGACCGTTTCCCAAGGCCACCGCATCGACCCGACGGAACCCTGCGTGCTGATGTACACCTCGGGCACGACTGGCGAACCCAAGGGCGTGATGCACTGCTTCAACACGCTGGTTGCCTGTACCAACGCGCTGGCCGGGCGGTTCGGCCATACCACCGACGATGTGCATATCGGCGCCGCGCCCTTCGGGCACATGACCGGCTATGCCGCGATCATGCTACAGGGGCTCAGCCGTGCCAGCACCGTGGTGTTGCAGGATGTGTGGGATGGCACCGCCGCCACGGGCATCATGGTGCGTGAAGGCGTCACCCACATGGCAGGCGCAACCCCGTTCCTGGCCGACATCTGCCGGGTCGTGGGCGAAGGCGCCCCTGCCCCGGCCCTGCGCACCTTCCTGTGCGGCGGAGCGCAGATCCCGCCAGTTGTTATCGAAAACGCGCGCAAGCTTTTGGGGCTGAATGTCTCGTCGCTCTGGGGCATGACCGAAGGCCTGTCGGGCAGCCTGACCGAGCCTGGGCGGGCCGCCGAAAAATCAGCCAGCACCGATGGTCGCGCTGTCGAAGGTGTGGAACTGCTGATTGCTGACGAGAACCTGAAACCGATGCCCACGGGCAAGACCGGGCGGCTGTATTTCCGCGGCACGCAGCAGTTCATCGGCTATTACAAGCGCCCGGGCCTGTGCGGGCGCGGTCCTGAAGGCTGGTTCGATACCGGGGACCTCGCCTACATGGATGCCGAGGGCTACATCCGCATCGACGGGCGCAGCAAGGACA
>JAUXPG010000064.1 GCA_030683915.1 Gemmobacter sp. | reverse complement strand
GTTTGATATCGTCATCGTCCGTGCTCCTCTCAGGAAGCATGGACCAGATCACCGATACACAGAAGGTCGGACACTCTCCACCGGGACAGTTGATCTGGTCGCAGCCATCGGCAGCAACTTACCCTATCTGCGGCGCTATGCTCGGGCGCTTACAGGCAACCAGACCACCGGCGACAACTTTGCCGCCGCCACGCTTGAAACCGTGCTGCAGGACACTTCGATCCTCAAGATCAGCGACAACCGCAAAGTGGCGCTTTACCATGCCTTTCACCTTGTCTGGGCCAGTGCAGGTGCCCCGGTGGGCGAAGCCGACACCCGGATGTCGGCAATTGCCCAAGGGCATATGGCCGGGCTGACCCCCAACACGCGCGAGGCACTGTTGCTCAATGTGCTGGAAGGTTTCAGCCACGAGGAAATCGCCGCCATCATGCAACTGGACTCTGAGGATGTCAGCCACCTGACCAAGATCGCGCTCGAGGAAATGGAGCGTTCGGTCGCGGGCCGGGTGATGATCATCGAGGATGAGGCGATCATCGCGATGCATCTGTCGGCCATCCTGGCCGATATGGGCCACAGTGTCACCGGCATTGCCGCCACCCGGACCGAGGCGGTGGACCTTGCGGCGCGCGACCGGCCCGACCTTATTCTGGCCGATGTGCAACTGGCCGACAAGTCGTCAGGGATTGACGCCGTGAACGACATTCTCGCGCAGTTCGATCATGTGCCGGTGATCTTCATAACCGCGTTCCCCGAACGTCTGTTGACGGGCACCCGGCCCGAACCGGCATTCCTGATCAGCAAACCCTTCACCGAGGATCAGGTCTTTGCGGCGGTGTCGCAGGCGCTGTTCTTTTCGCGCGTCGAAGCCTGACAAGGGCAGGTCGGGGGGAACCATTCCGGCCTGAAGGCGGTTGTCCTTGGGCAGGCCGCCCTGATGTGGGCGGCTGATGCTCTGAACACGGGCGCCATGCCCCGGCCTCTGCCGGGTTTGCTGGCGCAGGCCCGCGCCGCTTTCGCGCGCGGGTTGATCACGATCATGGTGGCGATGTCGTCGGTTCAGACCGGCCAGTGGCCACCGGACTTGCACGCGGACGGACGATCCGGCGTGCATTGGCCACTGCCGACGGCCACGAGGTCGGCAAGGTCGTGCCCGTGTGTGGCACGGCGGGCCATCCCGGCCCCTGCCTGTGCGGCGGGGCCCCGAGGGGCGCAGGCGCAAGGCCGCTGCCCCGCTTGGCTTTGAAAAGGAGACTGATATGATCCCACCCACCCCCGAACCGCGCCCGACGCCCGAGCAGGTTCCGCCCCGGCAGCCAAGCCGCGCCCGGTTGGTGACCATG
The DNA here is from genome assembly GCA_030683915.1 of Gemmobacter sp. GTDB lineage: Bacteria > Pseudomonadota > Alphaproteobacteria > Rhodobacterales > Rhodobacteraceae > Wagnerdoeblera. Next base: position 1,916 of record JAUXPG010000064.1, on the reverse strand, counting down.
CTGATTGTGCTGGTTGTGTTGGCGTTGCTGCTCTTTACCTGGATGTCGCGCGAAACCTTCAACCGGCCCGTCGTCGGCGACCCGGCTACCACGACCGGCCAGCCCGGCGTGATCACCGCCCCGGCAGGCGCACCGCAAGGCACGGCACCCGCTCCGGGAACTGCGCCCGGCACTGCGCCCGCGCCCGGCACCGCGCCCCCCGCCCCCGGCGGGACCGCCCCGGCGCCCGGGAACTGACCGCAGGTTGGCCGCCGCCCTGGCAGCGGCCAACCCCCTGAAAACGCATGGACCAGACCGTGCAGGGTGCGCGGTCTGGTCCATGTTCGTGCTTGTGGGGGTGGCGTCAGCAGCGTGCCACGTATTGGCGCCCCGCCGCATCGCGGTAAAGGCAGTTGCCCGGTGTCGAGGTGCGACCAATCAGCGTGCCCGCGACGGCACCCACCCCCGCGCCGATCACTGCGCCTCTCAGACGGTCGTCATTATCCGATACGGCGGCGCCGATGGCAGCCCCGGTCAGCGTGGCCCCCACGGTGGGGTCGGTCCCTTCGCAGGCCGCGAGTCCAAAAGCGAGGGGGACGAGAAGGAAATAGGGTCTCATGGCAGCTACTCCTGTTCAGGTCATGTCTGATTCAACGTGCCACGGCCCGGTTGGTTCCCCCTCTGTGCCCCGGCGGGCGGTGCGGGCGCGCGCGCTTGGAACCGCAAGCGCCCGCGCCACGTTGACCCTGTTGCCGAGAAAAAGGGATTTGCCGCTATGTCCACCCCACCTGACCTTGCGCTTGAGGGCCGATTGCTCGCGCATCGCGCGCTGTTGGCGCACCTTGTCGCGCTTTTGCCACCGGGCTTGGGGGATGCCGCGCGCGACTGGCTGGAGGAACGGGTCATTCCGATGGACGGGCAGGAAGACCCCGGTGCCGTGCCCACTGGTGCTGCGGCCGGGATGGAATCCACCGCCGATGAATACCGGCAGTTGCTGGCGTTGCTGACCCGGACGGTGCCCGATTGACCGAGACAAAAAAACCGCCGGAGGCCAAAGCCTCCGGCGGATGGCACGACCGGGCTGGTCGGCCTGCCAGCGGTTGTGAGGGCGCCACACCGCCGGCCGGTTCGTTCGGCGACACAAAACCGAACCTCCGCTTTGACAAGATCGCGTCGGGCCTTCGCACCCAAGACAATCCGGTTGTCAGTGGAACGCGCAAGCGGGCAATTGGTTCCGCCCAATCCCCAGGTTTTCCTGCTAAACGCGCGGGGGTGTCGGAAAGGGCCGGCTCAGCCCCTCGACGCCCGCAAGCCCAAAGCGCCAGGGCCGGTCGGCTGCCAACCTGATGCCGATGCGCGGTCCCACCAAGACCGCGCCGGGGGGCTGATCCGGCAAGGTCAAGGTAAAGTCCGCCTCGCCAAAAGCGCGTCCGTCGTCGCCAAGCTGCAACCCCAAGGCCTGCGCCAGCCGCCCGGGCCCAGCGCACAGCGCCCCCGTCGGGCGCCGCGCGCGCATCGCCTCCAGCCCGGTGTCGGGCCAGATCGCACGGATCAGCACCGCCTCGCCCGGTCGGCCCACCACGTTCAGGCACAGATGCAGGCCGTAGATGCGATAGATATAGGCATGGCCGGCAGGGCCGAACATGGCGCGGTTGCGCGGGGTCGGGCCTCGGTAGCTGTGCGAAGCCGGGTCGTCGCGGGCATAGGCTTCGGTCTCGATGATCAGCCCGCCCGCGCCGCGCACCGTCAGCCGTGCCCCCAACAACCCGCGCGCCAGCGCCACCACATCCGGCGGATCAGAAAGCATGGCCATCCGCGCACCTTGGGGCAGGGCGCTTTGTGGTCCGCTTCGGGAACATATCCCCGCTTGCCCGGTTGGGGAAGCGCGGGACCGCTCCCGCTGATGACTGAAGGAGGCAACCATGCCGAACACGCAG
>JAUXPG010000038.1 GCA_030683915.1 Gemmobacter sp. | reverse complement strand
CCGGTTCCGAAGCGCCCGCCGCCCCACGCGCAAGACCGCCTGCAACACGATGGCCAGCACCGCCGCCTTCAGCCCGAAGAACAGCGCCGACACGAAGCCCACATCCCCCCAGATCGCATAGACCCAGCTGAGCGCCATGATGGCAACGACACCGGGCAGGATGAACAAAAGCCCCGCCACCAGCGCACCGCGCACGCCATGCATCAGCCATCCGATATAGGTGGCCAGCTGCTGGGCTTCGGGGCCCGGCAGGATCATGCAAAAGTTCAGCGCATGCAGGAACCGACCGTCACCCAGCCAGCGTTTTTCCTCGACCAGAATGCGGTGCATGACGGCGATCTGGCCAGCAGGCCCACCGAACGACAGTGCGGCAATGCGGGCCCAGACTTTGGTGGCCTCGGTCAGCGTTGGGTATGGTTCGGTGCTCATTTCGCCTTGCCGCTGTTGGTGGGCCACGTGTGCTGTTCGTCAGTCGCATCGCGCGCCCAGCGGTAGAACGCATCGTAAATCGCCAGCCCGGCGTCAAGCTGCGCCAAGTCATCGGAATACATCCGCGACAGCCCGAGCGAGGCGGCCAGCAGCCCCGCACATTCCGGCGCGAGGTCAAGCCGCGCGGTGTCGGCCCCGCGCACGATCAGCGCCAGCCGGTCCAGCGCAGGGCTGGCAAGGCCGAATTCGGCCAGCAGCACGTCAAAGGTGCAAAGTTCGGCCCGATGGCTCCAGAACACGCCTTCGATGTCAAAGGGCATGGCGGCGAAACGGTCCGCAACACCTGCCACCTCGGAAGGTGCGACGAACAGGAACACGGCCTGCGGGTCGATGAAGCGGCGGATCAGCCAAGGACAGGCGATGCGGTCAATCTTGGGCCGCGCGCGGGTGACCCAGACCGACCGGCCCTGCCCGTCGCGCGCCGTAATCTTGCCCGGCGCGATCAGCGGCATTCCTGCCCCGGCCCAGGCGGTCTGACCACCCAGCAGGTATTCCGCCTGCACCCCTTCGTGCCGCAGCCAAGCTGCCGTGCCTTGGCTCAACCTATGGCCTTCGGCGCAGACAACGACCACCGGGCCAGACAGACCAGCGGCCAGCGCCGCCAAGCCGTCTGGCGACAGATCTGCCTCGGTCAGCGGGCGGGCACCGGGCAAAAGGCGCGGATCGGCGGCGCGCACTGTGTCGCGCCGGACATCAAGGATGACGGGGGTCTTGGGGGTGCCGATCAGCCGGGCAAGCTGGTCGCAGGAAATGGCATCGGGCGCAGGCACTTGCGTTCCTCCTCGGAAGGGTGGGGAATGGAACGCGAACTTCGGCTGGCGCCTCGTGGGGAGGTCGCGGGCCCCCATGCCCCATTTGTCGCGGCAGCCCGGCGGATTGTCAATGTGGTGCGGCGGAAAGGGCGGCCGCGCCGCGCGCTTCAGGCGGTGGCGGCGCGGTTCGCCCCAGCCTCGATCAGCCCCGTGCGGAACCGCTCCTGGCTGATCGGGGCGCGCAAGGTCGCATCGCAGATCGCGGTGCGTTCGCGGCCAAGGTCATCGCCCGAGACATCGGACGACACCGCCACAACCGTTACGTTCGGCGCCCGCTTGCGGAAGGTCAGCAAAGCTTCGACCGCCGCTTCGATGCTGTCGAAGGAATCGAGGTTGACGATCACATGGTTGAACGCGCGGCAAATGCTGACGGTGTCGCCAAAATGCCCGATGCCGGGGGCCGCCGCCGCGACCGGAACGCCAAAGCCACGCAACCATCCGCGCAGCAACGCCCGGTTCGCACCGTCAAACCCCATCAACAGCACCCGCGCCGAGGACAGCGCTGCGGGGCGGACCTGCGCCTCAAGCCGATCCCAGATCGGGTCTTCGCTCAGGGTCATTTTCGACAGCACATAAGCGCCGCCAACCCCGCCCGCGCGCAGGGGGGCAGGCAGCGGTTGTGCGCCATCCTGAACCGGAAGAGTGCTCACCGCAATTGTCATGACGCCTCGCTTTCATCCAGAACATAGCCAAACCCCGCCGCGCGCAGCGCACCCGGCACACAATCGCACCCGCCGCCATCCCACTGGTCCGCGACGACCGATCCTGTCACAAACCCCGTCCGCGCCTGCGGAAAGGCGCGCCGCGCCATGTCGAGCCGGGCCAAAACGTCGGGGCGGTGCCGGTGTTCGGCGTGGACCACGACCATCGGGGCGGGCATGCCGGGAACGCCGTGCGGGCCCAGATAAACGTCGACCCCGTGGGCCATCAGCGCGGCGCGCAGTTGCAGACCTTGCGGGCTGTCGCCATCCAGCAGGATGCAGGAAGGGGTGCCATCATCCCCGCGCGCACTACCGGCAGGGCCCGAAGGCAGCGGGTGGGGCCGGAACGCGGTGCGAAGCGGGGGGGCTGCGGTCACAGGGCAAACAGTGAAACGATCAGACGGTAGATGCCGAACCAGACCAAGGCACCGACCGCCATGGCAGGAAACAGCCACCAACCCGCGGGCCAACTGCCGCGTTCGCTGCGCGACGCGGCGGGCGGATAGCGCCACGGACCTGTGGTTCGGCCATAAGCCCGCTGTGGCACCACCCAAGTGGATGTCTGAGATCTTGGGCTTTGCAGTGTCACGTCGGCCTCCTCCGAAGTTCTTTCGAAAGGAGCTAACACCCCGCGCCGGAATTCCGCACACCCTCAAAGTGTCGCGCGCGTGCTACGATGCGCGCCGCGATATCTTAAGATTGTCAAGGCCTCGCCGTTCAGCAGGCAGGGGTCCGAAACGGATGTGTTGGCCACCGGTCCCCATGCTACGCAGAGGGCCTGCTTGTGCCAGAAATGGGCACACCACTGGACGCGAACCCGGTTGACGCTGCGGGCGGGACCGGATAGGCCGTTGCGCTCCGGGGGCCGGGAACTGCGCGGAAAACCGCCAGAAAAGCAGGGGTTACGGCGAAAAACCGCTGCGATCGGATTGGCGGCGTCTCGAAAGAGGCACGCCAAAGCCCGATGCTCACTCGTCACAGGCGCGCTGAAATGCCATACTAAACTCCTAAAGTGGGAGTCGCGCCGTGACATATGCCGTAACCAGTCGCCGGATCTCGGATGCCGGCTTCCATGATGCCACCGGGCTGCAGTCTGGTGCGCTTGAGCTTCTGTGCCTTGCACGGGATGCCGCCCAGATGCCGGCCGCCATTGGCTGTTTCAACCGTGCGGGGGCCGAGGTTCGGACCGCGCGGTCGCTGCGTGTCTTGTTCGCCGCCGCCTATGCCGAAAGCGCTGCGCGCCAGATCCTGCTTCTGGATATCGAGCCGCACAACGGCATCAGCGGTCTGTTCGACCGGCTGACACGGCTGCGTCAGGAAAAGCCGGAGGTCGTGGTCATTCTGGCGTCGGCGATGACCCGGACCGATGATCTGGATACAACCCGTCTGGCCATATGCGATGCCACCGTGCGCTTGCCGGTCAGCGCGGCGCGGTTCCACAACGCGCTGGACGCGGCGATGATGAACAACATGACGTGGTGTGTGCGCCAAATCAAATTGGCCGCCGAGCAGGGCGCGGCCTTTGCCCCCTCCGGCTTCGAGGCCGCCAATTCCATGTCCGCGATGCGGATGGCCTGAACGGCCGCTCCCGCACCCTTGGATCGCCTAGGGTGCGTCGGCCCCGCAGTTTGACCCCGCAACCGCCTTGTGCCCGGTTGTGAAGTTGGCCCGCGACGGCCCGTGAGAGGTTCACCGATGCACGATACCCTTCACACGCTTCCGGCGTGGGACACGCCCGCCCTTCAGCGCCGGGCGTGGACCGTCGGGCGTCTTCTGCGCGAGGCTTATCCGCATCTGCGTCTGCGCGAACGCGTGGTGAACCACCCGTTTCTGGAAACCGTCACCGTGCGCGATCTGCTGACCGGGTTCGCCGCAGTCGAACTGTTCCTTGCGGAATGCCGGATGCTGCCGCAATGCGGCGACACGCAGATCATCCGCCTGCGCGACGCCTTGCAATCTGAATTCAACCTGCAAGATGCCATCGGCGCCGATGAACCGCCGCCGGTCGAGGCGCCGCCGCCAACCGATGCAGCGCCGCCCGCCAAGGTCGATGACGGTGCGACCAGCGCCAAGGTCGAGGGGCATTTCCACATCGATACGGTCGAGGCGGTGGGCGATGTGTATGTCCGCATGTGGCGGTTGGCGCAGTTCACCAACTTTGTCTATCTGCCGGTCTCGGTTCCCGAATTCGTCAAGACCCCGCGTGTGCTGTTTGCGGAGCTGGACCGGCGCGCGGCAAGCGCGGTCTATGGCAAGCAGTTGTCGTCGTTGCGGGCAAACATGTCGGCACTGAAAGGCGGCAGCGGGCTGATCCTGCTGGACCGGCAGATCATGCTGTCGATCTTTGAACGGCGCGGCCGCTACGCCCGGCTGACCCGGCTGGACATTGCCGAACAGAAAACTGCGCTGCGCGGCATGTGCGACACCCTGCCCAAAGGGATCGAGTCGCTGGTCGTGGATTTCGAAGTGGCGCGGCTGTCGCCGGGGGCGATCATTGGCGACCATGTCGTGCTTTATGGCATGGGCGGGTATCTGACGATGCGCAATCCGCCGATGCTCGGGCATTTTCTGGACACGTGCAACGCGGCCCGCGACGGCGCCCAGACCCTGAGCGCCTTTCTGGACGGTCAGGGCTGAGCGGGGTCAACCCCGCCCGCGGCAACCCCCGAAGAGACGGCCGCACGAACAGCGTCGATCAGGCTGCGCACGTCCGCCGGTTTGGTCAGCACCGCCGAAAACAGCGCGCGGGTCTGGTCGCTGATGTCGGGTAGCGCAGTGACCAACACGCAAGGCACCGGCGGCGTGAGGTCCGCGGCAATGCGGCCAAGATCGGCGCCATTGATCCCCGGCATGTCCAGATCGGTGACCATCGCCGACCAGAGGCCGGGATTTTCGCGCAGCAGCTGCGCCGCCTCGGCCGGGTCGGACACCGCCACTGCGACAGCCCCGTCGGTATCGAGCACTTCGGATATCACGTCGGCCACATCGCTGACATCATCGACGACAAGGATGTTGCGTCCGGTCAGGTCGGGGTAGCTGGCCTGTTGCGCCACGCGGTTGCGGGTGCCGACGGGCAGGTCGGGTTGCGCGGGCCAGGCGATGGTGACGCGGGTGCCCTGCCCCGGCGTGCTGTCAAACCACAGCGCGCCGTCGTTGTCGCGCAGGAACCCCGCAACGATG
>JAUXPG010000076.1 GCA_030683915.1 Gemmobacter sp. | reverse complement strand
CGCTGTTTCTTGACGAAATCTGCGAGATGGATCTGGCACTGCAACCAAAACTGCTGCGGTTTCTGCAAACCTCAAGCGTCACGCCGGTTGGGTCCACCCGGCCGCGCAAGGTGGACGCCCGGATCGTCTGTGCCACCAACCGCGACCCGTTGGAGGCCGTGCGCCGGGGCACATTCCGCGAGGACCTGTATTACCGCCTGCATGTCGTGCCACTGCACATGCCGCCGCTGCGCGAGCGCGGCAATGATGTGATCGAGATTGCCGAGGCCACCCTTGCCCGGTTTTCCGCCGAAGAAGGCCGCGCCTTTGGCGGCCTGTCGCCCGAGGTTCAGGCCCTGTTCCGGCGGCTGCCTTGGCCGGGGAATGTGCGCCAGTTGCTGAACGTGATCCGCAATGTCGTCGTGTTGCACGATGGCCCGCTGGTCACGCTGGACATGCTGCCGCAAGAGGCGATCTTGCCCGGCCCGCACACGCCCCGCCCGGAGGCGGCCGCGACGGCACCCGCCCCACCCCCTGATCTGGCGCAGATGCTGGCGGGGCGCACCCTGGCCGATATCGAGCGGTTGGCCGTGGAATCCGCCATCGCCCGCCACGACGGGTCCTTGCCGCGGGCGGCCCGCGAACTGGGGGTCGCGCCCTCCACGCTTTACCGCAAGCGACAGGGCTGGATGCCGGACTGAACCCTACGCTACTCGGCGGCGACCTTGCCCTTTTTCAACAGCGGGCCGAGATAATGCCCGGTGTGGCTGCGCGGGTTCGCCGCGACGTCCTCTGGCGTGCCCACCGCCACTACCTGACCCCCGCCGTCGCCGCCTTCGGGGCCGATGTCGATGATCCAGTCCGCGGTCTTGACAACATCAAGGTTGTGTTCAATCACCACCACGGTGTTGCCTTGTTCAACCAGTTCATGCAGCACTTCCAAGAGCTTGCGCACATCTTCGAAGTGCAGGCCGGTTGTCGGTTCATCAAGGATGTACAATGTGCGCCCGGTCGCACGGCGCGACAGTTCCTTGGACAGCTTCACGCGCTGCGCCTCGCCACCGGACAGGGTGGTGGCCTGCTGCCCGACCTTGATATAGCCAAGCCCGACCTGACACAGCGCCTCCATCTTGTCGCGAATGGCTGGAACGGCGGTGAAAAACTCGCGCGCATCTTCACACGTCAATTCAAGAACGTCGGCTATGCTTTTGCCTTTGAAACGAATTTCAAGCGTTTCGCGGTTATAGCGCTGCCCTTTGCAGGTTTCGCAGGTGACATAGACATCGGGCAGGAAATGCATCTCGATCTTGATGACGCCGTCGCCCTGACATGCCTCGCATCGCCCACCCTTGACGTTGAAGGAAAACCGCCCCGGCTTGTAGCCACGGGCCTTGGCCTCGGGCAGGCCGGAAAACCAGTCGCGGATCGGGTCGAACGCGCCGGTATAGGTGGCCGGGTTTGACCGGGGGGTGCGCCCGATGGCGCGCTGGTCGATGTCGATCACCTTGTCCAGATGTTCAAACCCCTTGATCGTCTCGCAGGGCGATGGCGTTTCGCGCGCCCCGTTCAACCGGACCGCAGCGGTTTTGTAGAGCGTTTCCAGCGTGAGGGTGGATTTGCCGCCGCCGGACACCCCGGTGACGCAGATGAACTTGCCCAGCGGGAATTCGGCGGTGACGTTCTTGAGGTTGTTGCCGGTGGCATTGACCACGACCAGCTTCTTGCCATTCCCCTTGCGCCGGGTTGCCGGGACGGCGATCTCGCGCGCGCCTGACAGGTATTGCCCGGTCAGGCTGGCAGGGTCGCGGGCCAGGTCGTCAGGCGTGCCGTGCGCCACCACCCGCCCGCCATGCACGCCCGCGCCGGGGCCAATGTCGAACACGTAATCCGCCTCGCGGATCGCGTCTTCGTCATGCTCAACGACCAACACGGTATTCCCCTGATCGCGCAGCCTTTTCAGCGTGGTCAACAGGCGGTCGTTATCGCGCTGGTGCAGCCCGATACTGGGCTCGTCCAGCACATAGAGCACGCCGGTCAACCCGGACCCGATCTGCGACGCGAGCCGGATACGCTGGGATTCGCCCCCCGACAGCGTGCCCGCATTGCGCGACAGGGTCAGGTATTCCAGCCCCACGTTGTTGAGAAACCCCAACCGCTCGCGGATTTCCTTGACGATGGCGCGCGCGATCTCGTTCTTCTGCGGGGTCAGACTGGCCGGTACCGCGTCGATCCAGGCATAGGCATCGCGGATGGATTTCTGGACAACCTGACCGACATGCACACCGGCAATCTTGACCGCCAGCGCCGCCGGATTAAGCCGGTATCCGCTACATGCACCACAGGCGCGGTTGTTCTGGTAGCGCTCCATCTCCTCGCGCGACCAGGCGCTGTCGGTTTCCTTGTACCGGCGTTCCATGTTCGGAATGACGCCTTCAAAGGTCCGGGTAACCTGATAGACCCGCCCACCTTCGTCATAGCGGAACAGGATCTCCTCGCCCTTGGAGCCATACAGGAACAACTGCTGAATGTCCTCGGGCAGGTCCTTCCACTTCTTCTTGCGGTCGAACTTGTAATGGTTCGACAGCGACTCGATGGTCTGCACGAAATACGGGGTCTTGGATTTGGCCCAGGGAGCAATGGCACCTTGCAGCAGGGTCAAGGACTGATCCGGCACCACAAGGCGTTCGTCAAAGAACAACTCCACCCCAAGTCCGTCGCACACCGGACAGGCGCCAAACGGCGCGTTGAACGAGAACAGCCGGGGTTCGATCTCGGGAATGGTAAAGCCCGACACCGGACAGGCAAACTTTTCCGAAAACACATGGCGCTCCGGCTCGCCCTCGGGCGGCGCGGTTTCAAGGATGGCAATGCCGTCGGCAAGGTTCAGCGCGGTGCGGAAACTGTCGGCCAGTCGGGTTTCCAGCCCGGCGCGCACGATGATCCGGTCCACCACCACGTCGATGTCATGGCGAAACTTCTTGTCCAGCTCCGGCGGTTCATCAAGCTCGTAGAATTTGCCGTCCACCTTGACCCGCTGAAACCCCTGCTTGCGAAGTTCCAGCATTTCCTTGCGGTATTCGCCCTTGCGGTCGCGAATGATCGGCGCCAGCAAAAACCCCCGCGTCCCTTCCGGGAGGGTCATCACGCGGTCCACCATGTCCTGCACCTGCATCGCCTCGATGGGCAGGCCAGTTGCAGGTGAATAGGGCGTGCCGACACGGGCGAACAAAAGGCGCAAGTAATCGTAGATCTCGGTCACCGTGCCGACGGTCGATCGCGGGTTCTTGCTGGTCGTCTTTTGTTCGATGCTGATGGCCGGGGACAAGCCGCTGATGTGGTCGACGTCGGGCTTTTGCATCATGTCCAGAAACTGCCGCGCGTAGGCGGACAGCGATTCGACATAGCGGCGCTGTCCTTCGGCATAGATGGTATCGAAGGCGAGCGACGACTTGCCCGACCCCGACAGCCCGGTGATCACCACCAGCCGGTCGCGCGGGATGTCCACGTCGATGCCCTTGAGGTTATGCTCGCGCGCGCCGCGCACCTCGATGAACTTCTGTTCCGCCATGACAAACCCCCGGACACACCGTGCCAGACATAGCCGGATTCGCTGCAAAGGCCAATCGGAAAACGTGAACGATTAGTGAACAGACGCAGGGGAAACGCGGCTGCGGCCGATCACATTCACTGTCACATTCACAATAATGAATATTTATCTTGCAAGTCCCCTTGCAGTTGCAGCATGATCTTCCCAGTTCGATGCCAACCCAAACCGCAAGAAGGTTTCACCCCATGTTCGGAATTGCTCGTACCGCCAGCCCCCGCGTTGGCCGGATTTCGCCCCAAGAGTGTGTCGACCGCCATGCGCGCGGCGATCTGACGGTGGTGGATGTGCGTGAACTGGCCGAAGTGCGCGCCTCGGGCACAGCCTTGGGCGGCGTGCATGCGCCGCTGATGCGATTGGCCGACATGGCCGATCCGCGCCACCCCGACCACATTGCTGCGCTGGACCCTGAAACCCCGGTGGCGGTGTTCTGCGTCTCGGGCGGGCGGTCGGCGATGGCGGCGGATATGCTGCTGAAACTCGGCTACAAGGAAGTTTACAACCTTGGCGGCTTTGGCGACTGGTGCGCCGGGGGCGGCAAGGTCAGCCGCTGAAATCCCGCGCCTGCCCCTGTTGAGGGGGCAGGCGCCCATCGCCTCAAAGCGCGGTCCAGCCGCCGTCGACGCTGATGGTGGTGCCGGTGATCTGCGCCGCAGCATCCGAACACAGGAACACCACCGTCCCGCCGATCTGTTCCACCGTGGCAAAATCGCCCGAGGGCTGGCGGGCCAGCATGACCTTCTTGACCACCTCGTCCCGGCCCATGTTGTGCGCCTTCATCTGGCCGGGGATTTGCGCCTCGACCAGCGGGGTCAGCACGTATCCCGGGCAGATCGCGTTGCAGGTGATGCCCTGCCCCGCGCATTCCAGCGCGACGGTTTTCGACAGCCCGACCACCCCGTGTTTCGCCGCGATATAGGCGGACTTGTAAGGTGATGCGGTCAGGCCGTGCGCCGAGGCGATGTTGATGACCCGGCCCCAGCCCCGTTCGCGCATCCCCCCCAGCGCGACCGCCGTGGTGTGGAACGCGGAGCTGAGGTTGATGGCGATGATGGCATCCCACCGCTCGGTCGGGAATTCGTCGATCGGCGCGACGAACTGGATCCCGGCGTTGTTCACCAGAATGTCGCAGCCCCCGGCGCTTTCCACCAGCGCGCGGCAGTCGGCCGCGCTGGACATGTCGGCGGCGATGTAGCGCACGGCAACTCCGTGCTCGGCCGCGATCTGCGAGGCCAGCGCATGATCTTCCGGGCGGTCAGTGAAGGAATTGATCACCACATCCGCCCCGGCGCGCGCCAGTTCCACCGCCACCCCCAGACCGATGCCCGAGTTCGACCCGGTCACGATTGCGCGTTTGCCCTTCAGATGCATCGGTGCCTCCCTTGTGTGCAGCCGCAGCATAGGCGATGCGTGGCGCGATGCCAGATCCGCGGGACACAAGACGAAAAAAAACGCCCGCGCTAGGCGGGCGTTGAGTGTTGAGGCAGGTTTCATACAGGCAAGAAACCTATCGAGCAGTACATATCTTATACGCTGCAAGTTGCCGGTTTCCAAGCCGAAAATTTGCTTTGCCCGCGCAGGCGGAATATCAGGGGTCCGAGCAAAACTTGGGTTGGGGGCTGGTTTCCATGATGCAGACCGACTTTTTCCGGCGGCGCCTGTGCGGTCTGGGGCTGGTCATAGCCTTGATGGCCGCCGTGGGTGGCGCGACCGATTCTGCCGCGCAGGGCACCACCAGCCATGGTATCGCAATGCACGGAAACCCCGCCCTGCCCCCTGATCTTGTAGCGCAGCCGCAGGTCAACCCGGATGCGCCAAAGGGCGGGCGGATCATACTGGGCGAGGTCGGCGGCTTCGATTCGCTCAATCCCTTCTCCACCCTTGGCCGCGCGCCGGGGTGGGTGGCACCGCTGACGGTGGAAACGTTGATGGGGCGGGCGTGGGATGAGCCCTTCACCGTCTACGGTCTGCTGGCCGAATCGGTGACCACGGATGATGCCCGCAGCCATGTGGAATTCACGCTTCGTGAAAATACCCGATTCGCGAACGGCGATCCGGTCACTGTTGACGATGTGTTGTGGTCGTTCGACGCGCTGGCGGCGGCCCATCCGCGCTACGCCGCCGCACATGCCAAGGTGGCGCGGGCCTATGCCACCGGCCCCCGGTCGGTGCGGTTCGATTTCACCGCGCCCGACCGGGAACTGCCGCTGATCCTTGGCCTGCGTCCGGTGCTGAGCGCGCTGGACTGGCAGGGTCGGGACCTCGCGGCGTCTGGCATGGCGGCGCCGCTCGGCTCAGGGCCTTACCGCATCGCGGCGGTGGACCCTGGCCGTTCGATCACGTTCCAGCGGCGTGCCGACTGGTGGGCGGCGGACCTGCCCCTGATGCGCGGCATGCACAATCTGGACGAGGTGAAGGTCGAATACTTCGCCGATGGTGCGGTGATGTTCGAGGCATTCAAGGCCGGCGAGATCATGGTGTTCCGCGAAGGTCAGGCGGCCCGCTGGCAGTCGGGCTATGACTTTGCCCGCGTGACGCGTGGCGATGTGGTGAAATCGGAAATCCCGCATGGCCGCCCGGCCATGATGACCGGCCTGGCCATGAACGGGCGGCGGGCGAAGCTGGCCGATTGGCGGGTGCGGCAGGCGCTGATCGACAGTTTCGGCTTTGAATTCGTCAACGCCACCATCAACGGCGGCACGGAACCGCGCGTGCAATCGTGGTTTCACAACTCGGATCTGGCGATGGGCGCTGGCCCGGCAGCCCCGGAAGTGCGCGCGCTGCTGGCACCTTACGCCGACAGTCTGCCCCCCGACGCGCTTGAGGACCTGAGCCTGCCGGTGTCGGACGGGTCCGAGGCCAACCGCGCGGGCCTGCGGCGCGCCGGGCGCTGGCTGGACGAGGCGGGTTGGGCGGTCGCTGCCGACGGGCGGCGCGTGAACGCGGCGGGCGAGCAACTGGCATTGGACATCCTGCTGCCCATCGGCGGGGCCGAGATGCGTGCGGTGGTCACCATCTGGACGCGCGCGCTGGAACGTCTGGGCGTGCAGGCGCGCATCGTGGCGGTGGATGATGCGCAGATGAATGCCCGCCTGCGCGATTATGATTTTGACATCACCCCGATCGTGCGGGCCAATTCGCTCAGCCCCGGCTACGAACAGTTCCTTTATTGGGGGCGCGATGGTGTGACCGTCCCGGGAACGCGCAACATTGCAGGCGTCGACAGCCCGGCAGTGGAAGCGATGATCAATGCCATGCTGGAGGCGCGCGAACCGGCGGACTTTGCGCGTGCGGTGCAGGCGCTTGACCGTGCGCTGATGGCAGGGCGCCATGTCATCCCGCTGTGGTTCTCCGACCGCTCGCGCCTGGCCCACGACCGCCGCCTGCGCTTTGCCGCAGATCGGCTGCCGGTTTACGGCGACGCGGCGGGATTTTTGCCCGATGTGTGGTGGTGGCAGGACTGACGCTGTGGCGGTGACGCATCTGTGATGGCCGCAAGGCGGGCGGCAAGGCGCTGCCCGCTTGGCAACTGCCCCATCAACAGAGTATGCGAAAGGAACGAAGCAAGGACCCTCGGAAAACGGGGGCCAACTTGGCAGAGCACAGGACAGCACGATGAAACGGATGATCGGAGCAGCGCTGTTGGCGCTGGCTTTGGCGGGCTGCAACACGGTCGATGGCGTCGGGCGCGACATCTCGGGCGCCGCGACGCGGATCGGCGGTTGGTTCTGATCAGTCGCCGGGCGACGCGCCATGGTGACAGGCGGGCGCATGCCGGTGCGTCCCGCTGTTTTCGTTTGCCGCATCCGGATAGCCCGCGCGTTTCGACACGCATCGCCGGTTGACGGGGCGCGGCGCGGGGGCCACCCTGTCTGGCATGCGCCGCACCGACCGACTGTTCGACCTGATCCAGATCCTGCGCGATGGCCGCCTGCACCGCGCGGGCGAAATGGCCGAGCATCTCGGGGTATCGGTGCGCACCATCTGGCGCGACATGGCCACGCTGATGGCCAGCGGCCTGCCGGTCGAAGGCGAGCGGGGTGTCGGCTATATCCTGCGCGCACCGATCACCCTGCCACCGATGATCCTGACCGGACCCGAGATTGAGGCGCTGCGACTTGGCGTTCGGCTGGTGGCCGAGGGGGATGATCCGGGCCTTGCACGCGCCGCGCGGCTTTTGGCCACCAAGATCGCATCGGTCACACCCGCCCCCCCTGACGGCGACGCGCTGTTCGATTTCACCGGGCACGAACAGGCGCGCGCCGCCACCCACTTGCCGCTGATCCGCGCCGCGATCCGCAACCGCGAACGACTGACGATCAGCTATATCGACGCCGAGGGGCGCGAGTCGCACCGCGACATCCGGCCCCTTGTGCTGGAGTTCCGCGGTCGCATTCAGGTTCTGGCGGCATGGTGCGAGGCACAGGAGGGCTTTCGCGACTTCCGCGTGGACCGCATCGTGGCCCTGACGCCGACGGGCGAGACGTTTCCCGCAGAACCCGGGCGCGGCCCGCAAGACTATCGCCAGATGCAGACCGGCGCCGACTGACCGGCATCCGGGCCCCAAGCGCTTGC
>JAUXPG010000292.1 GCA_030683915.1 Gemmobacter sp. | reverse complement strand
GGCCGCGTCAAATCCGACGCGCGCGACCCCAAGACCGCCTTGCAGGAATGGGCGCAGGCCCGCGGCCTGCCGCCCCCCAGCTATGACGAACTCGCCCGCGAGGGTCCGGCCCATGCGCCGGTGTTCACCGTGCCGGCGGGCCACTACTTCTTCATGGGCGACAACCGCGACAACAGCCAGGACAGCCGCTATGGCCGCGCCGTCGGCGGCGTCGGCTTTGTTCCGGCGGAAAACCTGATCGGCCGGGCCGACCGCATCATGTTCTCGTCGGCGGGCACCTCGCTGTTCTACGTCTGGACGTGGCGCGCGAACCGCTTCTTCAAGGCCGTCGAGTGAAACTGTCGGCTGATCTTCAGGCATTCTCGGTGCGGCTCGGCCACAGCTTTCGCCGCCCCGAACTGCTGATCCGCGCGCTGACCCACCCCTCGCTGGCCACCCCGGCCCGGCCCGACAACCAGCGGCTGGAATTTCTGGGCGACCGCGTGCTGGGCCTTGTGCTGGCCGAGGCCCTGCTGATGGCCGACAAGGGTGCGTCCGAAGGCCAGTTGGCCCCGCGCTTCAACGCCCTCGTGCGCAAGGAAACCTGCGCCGAGGTGGCGCGCGACCTTGACCTGGGCGAGGTGCTGCGCCTTGGCCGGTCGGAAATGCTGTCGGGCGGGCGGCGCAAGGAGGCGCTTCTGGCCGACGCGATGGAAGCGATCATCGCCGCCGTCTACCGCGACGCCGGGTTCGAGGTGGCGCGCGATCTGGTGCTGCGTCTGTGGGGGGATCGGGTGGGCCGCGTCAAATCCGACGCGCGCGACCCCAAGACCGCCTTGCAGGAATGGGCGCAGGCCCGCGGCCTGCCGCCCCCCAGCTATGACGAACTCGCCCGCGAGGGTCCGCCCCATGCGCCGGTGTTCACCATCGGCGCCCGGCTTGCCACCGGCGAGACGGAGCAGGCAACCGCCGGGTCCAAGCGCGAGGCGCAGCAAACCGCCGCGCGCCTGCTGCTGGCGCGGCTGGAAACCGGCAAGGGCTGATCCCGGTGTCGGCGCGGCGGCTTTATGTCACCGGGGCGGCGGGCACCGGCACCACCAGCCTCGGGCGCGCGCTGGCCGCGCGGCTGGACCTTCCGCACATCGACACCGACGATCATTTCTGGCTGGAATCCGACCCGCCCTTTACCGCGCGCCGCGCCCCGGCCGCCCGCCGCGCCAGTCTCGCCGCCGCGCTTGGCCAACAGGGTTGGGTCGTCTCGGGCGCTTGCGATGACTGGGGCGGCGATCTGATGGCAGCAGCCGATCTGGTGGTGTTTCTCAGCCTTGCCCCTGCGCTACGCCTGATCCGCCTGCGCCAGCGCGAGGCCGCCCGCCACGGCGCCCGCATCGCGCCCGGCGGGGACATGGAAACCATCCACCGCTCGTTCCTCGACTGGGCGATGGGCTATGACGACGCCGACGCGCCGGGCCGGTCGCGGCGGCGGCACGAGGCTTGGCTGGCCCACCAGCCCGCCCCCGTGCTGCGGCTGGATGCCGGACAACCGCTTGACGTGCTGTCTGACGCCGTGGTGGCAGCCTGCCGCTAAGCGGCCCCCTGCCCACTGGCGCCGCCGCGATTTATCGGCTATGGGCGCGGGATGAACACACGTGCCGGATTTGTCGCCCTGATCGGAGAGCCCAATGCGGGCAAGTCCACCCTGCTGAACCGCATGGTGGGCGCCAAAGTCTCCATCGTCACCCACAAGGTCCAGACCACCCGCGCGCGCATCCGTGGCGTGGCAATGGCCGGTCAGACCCAGATCGTCTTTGTCGACACGCCGGGCCTGTTTCGCCCGCGCCGCCGGCTGGACCGCGCCATGGTCGCCGCCGCCTGGGGCGGGGCCGCCGATGCCGATATCGTCGTGCTGCTGATCGAAGCGCATCGCGGGCTGACCGACGGGGTTGCCGCGATCATCGACACCATCAAGGACCGGTTGCCGCGCGGCACGCCGGTGGCGCTGGCCATCAACAAGATCGACCGGGTCAAGGCCGAAACCCTGCTGGCGCTGACCGAAAAGATGAACGAGGCGTTTCCCTTCGCCCGCACCTTCATGATTTCGGCCGAAAAAGGCTATGGCGTCGAAGACCTGCGCGACTGGCTGGCGGGCGAACTGCCCGAACATCCCTGGCTTTATCCCGAAGACCAGATCGCCGATCTGCCGATGCGGATGATCGCGGCGGAAATCACCCGCGAAAAGCTGACCCTGCGTCTGCACGAGGAATTGCCTTACCAGCTGACGGTGGAAACCGAAAAGTGGGAAGATCGCCCCGACGGCACCACCCGGATCGACCAGATCGTGTATGTCATGCGCGATGGTCACAAGGGCATCCTGCTGGGCGCCGGGGGCAGCACCATCAAGGCGGTGTCCACCGCGGCCCGCGCCGAGATGTCGGAATTCCTTGGCCGCACGGTGCATCTGTTCCTGACGGTCAAGGTTCGCCCCGACTGGCTGGACGAGGCCGAGCGCTATACCGAAATGGGTCTCGATTTCCGCGACGGCGACTGACCGGCATGGCGCCGCGCGGGCCTGCCCTGTCCCGACCATGAGCGCCCGGCTGACGGCGGATTTCTGGGTGCGCGCCTATCTGGCGCGGCTGCGGCTGGCCGACATTCCGGCCTATGTCACCGCGCGGGGCGACCTGACCGCCGGCGCGGTGATCGTGAAATGCGCCCGGCTGGACGGCAGCGCGCAGGCGCTCCAACGCAGTTTTGATCTGGCCAGTGGCGAACGGCGCTGGGTCACGCTGGCTGATGGCCCCGAACCCGACATCGATGCGCTGCTGGCCCGCCAGCGCGCCCGCGACCCCGACCTGTGGCTGATCGAGATCGAAAGCCGCAGCGGGCGCACCCTGCTGGACGAACCTGGCCTGTCGGATTGACGCCGGCCTTCCTTGCGCGCGGCTGAACATGCCCATGTGCGGCCCCGCCCTTTGCAGGGGCGCCAACTTGGACTAGCCTCCATCGGGTCTGGGGATCGAGGGTGCGGCTATGGCGACGACGACGGTGGAACTGGGGCTCGATACGTTCGGCGACGTCGCCTTGGGCGCGGACGGGCGCGAACTGTCCATGGATCAGGTCCTGCGCGATGTGGTCGATCAGGCGGTGCTGGCCGATGAACTCGGCATCCATTTCATCGGGTTGGGCGAACATCACCGCCCCGATTTCGCAATCTCCGCCCCCGAAATCGTACTGGCCGCCATTGCCGGGCGCACGCGCCGCATCCGGCTGGGCACCGCCGTCACCGTGCTTTCGACCGATGATCCGGTCCGGGTGTTCCAGCGGTTCACCACGCTCAACGCGGTGTCGAACGGCCGGGCCGAGCCCATTCTGGGGCGGGGCAGCTTTACCGAAAGCTGGCCGCTGTTCGGCGCCGACCTGAAGAATTACGACCTTTACTTCGAGGAAAAGCTCGATCTCTTTGCCGCCCTTTTGCGCGGGCCGAAGGTAACGTGGTCAGGCCGCCACCGCGCGCCGTTGCAGGACCAGCCGGTGTTTCCCCAGCCCGGACCGCAGGGCATGACCGTGTGGGTCGGCGTCGGGGGCAGCCCGGAATCGGTGGTGCGGGTGGTGCGGCACGATCTGCGCCTGATGCTGGCCATCATCGGCGGCGACCCGCGCCGGTTTGTGCCTTATGTTGATCTCTATCACCGCGCCTGCACCCAGCTTGCGCGCCAGCCCCAACCCATCGGCATCCATTCCCCCGGCTTCGTCGCAGAAACCGACGAGGCCGCGCGCGAGGCATTGTGGCCGCACTACCGCACCATGTTCGGCCGCATCGGCGCCGAACGCGGCTGGCCCCTCACCACCAAGGACCGCTACATCGCGGAAATCGAGCAGGGGTCGCTTTACGTCGGCTCGCCCGAAACGGTCGCCCGCAAGATCGCGGCGACGGTGCAGGCGCTGGGCATCCAGCGGTTCGACCTGAAATACGCCACAGGCCCGCAACCCCATGCCGACCTGATGCGCTGTCTGGAGCTTTACGGCAACCGGGTCATTCCGATGGTTCAGGATCTGCTGGCGGGGTGACACGCCGCTTTGGCCAAGGTTGCATCGCGGCGCAAGCTTGGCCATATAGGCAGGGTCCAACGGAGTGCCCCGATGCAGTATCTGGAATTCGAAAAGCCCCTGGCCGAAATCGAAGGCAAGGCCGAGGAGCTGCGCGCCATGGCCCGGTCCGACAGCGGGGCCGACGTGATCCGCGAGGCCGAGGCGCTGGACAAGAAGGCGCAGGCGCTGCTGAAGGATCTGTACAAGGATCTGTCGCCGTGGCGCAAATGTCAGGTGGCCCGCCACCCCGACCGCCCGCATTGCCGCGACTATATCGAGGCGCTGTTTTCGGAATTCACCCCGCTGGCCGGGGACCGCAACTTTGCCGACGACCACGCCATCATGGGCGGGCTGGCGCGGTTCCATGACCGGCCCGTGGTCGTGATCGGGCAGGAAAAGGGGCATGACACCAAGTCGCGGATCGAGCGCAATTTTGGCATGGCCCGGCCCGAAGGCTACCGCAAGGCAATCCGGCTGATGGACATGGCGCACCGTTTCGGGCTGCCGGTCATCACGCTGGTGGACACGCCCGGCGCCTATCCGGGCAAGGGCGCGGAGGAACGTGGACAGGCCGAGGCGATTGCCCGCAGCACGCAGAAGTGCCTTGAAATCGCGGTGCCGCTGGTATCGGTCATCATCGGCGAAGGCGGGTCGGGTGGCGCGGTGGCCTTTGCCACTGCCGACCGCGTGGCGATGCTGGAGCATTCGGTCTATTCGGTCATCACGCCCGAAGGCTGCGCGTCGATTCTGTGGAAGGATGCCGAAAAGATGCGCGAGGCTGCCGAGGCGCTGCGGCTGACCGCGCAGGACCTGCTGAAACTGGGCGTGATCGACCGGATCATCCGCGAGCCG
This sequence comes from Gemmobacter sp., assembly GCA_030683915.1. Taxonomy (GTDB): domain Bacteria; phylum Pseudomonadota; class Alphaproteobacteria; order Rhodobacterales; family Rhodobacteraceae; genus Wagnerdoeblera. Next base: position 6,322 of record JAUXPG010000292.1, on the reverse strand, counting down.
GTCGGCGGCGCCCAGCGCGACCCCAAGGCCGCCATCGAATCGGTCGGCAAGGGGTTGGAGGCGATGCTGAAGGACCTGACCGGCAAGAAGCCCGACACGCTGGTCCGCGACCGGCGGCAAAAGTTTCTGGATATGGGCACCAAGGGTCTGGCGGCCTGACATGGGCAACGCCTGGGTTGCGCTGGGGCTGGCCGGGCTGCTGGAAATCGTCTGGGCGATCGGGCTGAAATATTCCGACGGCTTCACACGGTTGTGGCCTTCGGTGGTGACGGTGGTGGGTGCCTTTGCCAGCTTCTGGCTGCTGGCCCACGCGATGAAGACCCTGCCCGCAGGCACCGCCTATGCGGTGTGGGTCGGGATCGGGGCGTTGGGGGTGGCGCTGCTGGGCATGACCCTGTTTGGCGAATCCGCGAGCGCGGGCCGGTTCGCCGGGGTCGGGCTGATCGTGGCCGGTATTGTGGTGCTGAAACTTGCCTGAAAGGTGCTGTCCCTTGAAGGGACACATGGCCGCACCCATGATTTCAATGGGTTGCGGCGCCGGATTTACGATTTCTAAACCTTTGGCCAAGGCGCGGGGCCGCTGATGGCCGCCCTGCCCGCACCGCGCATCCGCCCGGCACGGCCCGAGGATGCGCCGGGGTTGGCCGAGGTGTTGAACCCGATCATCGCCGCAGGTGGCACGACCGCGATGGAAGACCCGCTGGACCCCGGCACGCTGGCCGACTGGTTCATCTGCGGCCCGCATGCGGTGATGTGCCATGTCGCCGAAGCCGGGGATGGCGCGCTGTTGGGGTTTCAGGCGCTGTCGGATTACTACCCCTTGCCGCCCGGCTGGGCCGACATTGCCACCTTCACCCGCCAGACGCCGCGCCGCCCCGGTGTCGGCCGGGCGCTGATGGCCGCGACGGTGGCGCAGGCGCGGGCGGCGGGGCTGGTCGCCTTGAACGCCACGATCCGTGCCGACAACGCGGGCGGCCTTGCGTTTTACGCCCGGATGGGGTTTTGCCGCTATGCCGTCAGCCCCGCCGAGCCCTTGCGCGATGGCACCCCGGTGGACCGGCTGCACCATCGGCTTGATCTGTAGCGGGCTGTGTCAGTCGGCCAGACAGGCGCGCAGGCTGTCGGACAGGCCGGTGAGAAGGGCCGCATAAAGTCCCGGCCCCGGTTCAAGGCTGCTGCCCGACGGATCAAGCGGGGTGCCGAGTTTGACGCCCGTTCCTTCGACAAGGGTTTGCACCATCTTGGGGTCGTGCTGCGCCTCGGGAAAGGCGCACAGAATGCCGCCTTCGGTCATCCTGGCCCGCAAGTCCTGCAGATGCCCGGCACCCGGTGTTGCCGCATCGCCCATGGCGACGCTGCCGGCAAGAGTCAGGCCGTAATGTCCGGCGAAATAGCCATAGGCATCGTGGAACACCACGAAGGGGCGCGATTGCAGCGGAGCAAGATCGGCGGCCAGCCGGGCATCGAGCGCGGTAATGCCATCCTTGGCGGCGGCGGCATTGGCCGCATAGGCCGCCGCATTGGCAGGGTCTTGTTCGGCCAGTTCGGCGGCGATGAGATCGAGCCAGTGCAGCGCGTTGGCGGGGTCAAGCCATGCGTGCGGGTCGAGCCCGGCATGGGCGTGGTCGTCGTGGCCCGCCTCGGCCGCGTGGTGATCGTGGTCATCGTGGTCGTCATGGTCGTCATGGGCGTCATGGGCGGCTTCGGCCTTGTGGTCATCGTGGCCCGCGTGGTCGTCGTGGTCGGCGTGCCCTTCCGCATGGTCATGCGCGGCATGGTCGCCATAGTCGCGCCGCAGCGTGCCGGGGGCGGCCAGCAGTTCCAGCCGGTGCCCTTTGGTGCCGATGCCGTCCAGCGCGCGGTCCAGCCACGGGGTCATGCCCGGTCCGACCCAGACCACCAGATCAGCCGCCTGCAACCCCGCCGCCTGACTGGGCCGCAACGCAAAACTGTGGGCATTGGCGCCCCGGTCCAGCAGCAGGTCCGGTGTGCCCAGATCGCCCATCACCATCGCCACCAGCGCATGCACAGGGGGAATGTCCGTGACAACGCGCGGCACTTCGGCCATGACAGGCAGCGGCAACAGGCAGCAGGCAAGCGACAGGAACGGGCGCATCGGGTCCTCCTTTTACGGCTTTCGCAGGCGCGGCCATGAGTGTATGTTACATGATAACATGTCAAGAGGGGAAAGCCTGATGACTGGCGCGCCCGATCCGTTCCACAGCCACGACCATCACGGCTGCACCGATGCGGTGCTGGCCGGGGCCGACCGCATGGCAAGCGACCGGCAGTTGCGCCTGACCCCGGTGCGGCGGCGGACGCTGGAAATCTTGCTCGAATCGCATCGGGCGATGGGGGCTTATGACGTGCTCGACAGGCTGGCCGCCGAAGGGTTTGGCCGCCAGCCGCCGGTGGTCTACCGCGCGCTGGAGTTTCTGGTGGAGCATGGGCTTGCACACCGTATCCAGATCCTGAACGCCTTTGCCGCCTGCATGCACCCCGAAACCGCGCATCAGCCGGTGTTCCTGATCTGCACCGGCTGTCACCGGATTGCCGAAGCCCCCGCCACCGCGCTGCGCACGGCGCTGGATGCGGCGGCGGGCGACCTTGGGTTCCGCGTGGAGCGCACGAGTTTCGAGGCGACGGGCCAGTGTCCGGCCTGCCGGGGGGCGGCATGCGACTGATCGAGGCAAGCGGCCTGTCGGTGCGGATGGGCGGCGGCGAGGTGCTGTCGGGGGTGGATTTCCGCATCGACGCCGGGGAAATCGTGACGGTGCTGGGGCCGAACGGGTCGGGCAAGTCAACGCTGCTGCGTGCACTGATGGGCATCGTGCCGCTGTCGGCCGGGCGGGTGGTGCGGGCGCCGGGGTTGCGGCTGGGCTATGTGCCGCAGCGGTTGGCGATTGACCGCAACCTGCCGTTGACGGTGCGGCGGTTCCTGTCGCTGCCGGTGCGGGTGTCGGATGCGCAGGCGCTGGCGGCGCTGGAGCGCACGGGGATATCTAGTGCGCTCGCCGCGCGGCAGTTGCACGATCTGTCGGGCGGGCAGTTGCAGCGGGTGCTGCTGGCGCGGGCGCTGCTGGGCGACCCGCAGATTCTGGTGCTGGACGAGGCGACCCAAGGGCTGGACCAGCCCGGCGAGGCGTCGTTCTATCGCCTGATCGAGGATATCCGCGCCACGACGGGGGCGGGGGTGCTGATGGTCAGCCACGATCTGCATGTCGTGATGGCCGCGTCGGACCGGGTGGTGTGCCTGAACGGCCATGTGTGCTGCGAAGGCACGCCGCGCGTGGTGTCGACCGCGCCGGAATACCGCGCGCTGTTCGGGTTGGGCACGCAAGGGGCGCTGGCGCTCTACCGCCACGACCATGACCATGACCACGACCACGACCACGCGCATGATGCGGACACCCCGCATGACCACGCGCACCATGCCCACGCCGATCATGGACAGGCCCGCGATGCTTGACGATTTTCTGACCCGCGCCGCATTGGCCGGAACCGGCGTGGCCATTGCCACCGGGCCGCTGGGGTCCTTCGTGGTCTGGCGGCGGATGGCCTATTTCGGGGATGCCACCGCCCATGCGGCCATCCTTGGCGTCGCCATGGCGCTGGCGCTTGATCTGCCCGTCGCGCTGGGAACCACGCTTGTCGCGCTGGCGATGGCGGGCACGGTGGCGGCGCTGGCGGGCAAGGGCTGGGCGATGGACACCACGCTGGGGGTGCTGGCCCATTCGGCGCTGGCCTTCGGGCTGGTGGCGGTGTCCTACCTGCATGGCGTGCGCGCCGACCTGACGGCGTGGCTGTTTGGCGACATCCTTGCGGTCAGCCGGGGTGATCTGGCCTTCATCTGGGGCGGGGCGCTGGCGGTGGCGGCGTCGCTGGCGTGGCGCTGGCAGGCGCTGCTGACCGCGACGCTGAACGAGGATCTGGCCCATGCCGCAGGGATCAACCCCGCGCGCGAACGTCTTGTGCTGACACTCGCGCTGGCGCTGGTGGTGGCGGTGGCGATCAAGGTGGTGGGGGCGTTGCTGATCGCGGCGTTGCTGCTGATCCCGGCGGCGGCGGCGCGCACACTGGCGCGCACGCCCGAAGGCATGGCGCTGGGCGCCACCGGGGTGGGCGCGCTGGCCACGCTGGGCGGGCTTGCGCTGTCGATCCGGCAGGACACGCCTGCAGGCCCTTCGATCGTGGCGGCGGCGGCGGTGATCTTTGCGCTGCTGCTGGCCGTATCGTCGCTGCGCCGCCGCTGACCCCCGGCGCGGCGCCAGCCATGTCCGCGCGCGGCAGCCGCCGGGCGCGGGGGCTCGATGCCCCCAAGCCCGGCCCCCCCTTTCACCGCCCGCCGCTTCAGGCGCCGACGTCGGGGCCGGGGCAATGCAGCGGCGCGGATGAGCGCGCCGTCTCGATCAGATCATCCCCCGGCGCGGAGCCTTCAAAGCGGGCGCGGATGCGGCCCTCATCGTCAAAGAACGCCCAGCACTGCGGTTCGGGGTCGTGTTCATAGACAAAGCAGATGCGCCCCGGATCGGGTTCGAACCAGCGCCCGGCCCGGCATGGCCCGCCCGCAAAAGCCCACAGCACGCGCCGCCCCGGCAAATATTGTTCATAGCCATAGGCCTGCCCGCCGGATTCGAACGCGAGCGTCTGCCCGGTCACCCGTGCTTCGAATGCCGCGCCGTCCAGCAGGGTTTCCGCCTGCCCCGGCATCGGCGTCGCCGCTGCCAGACCGAGGATCATCGCAAGACGCCACATGGTTGCCAACCTTCCTGACCGCATCGCCGCCAGCCTGCCACGCGGCGGGCGCGCTGGCCAGTCCCCCGCCCTTCACAACCGTGCGGGTCGCGCGGGTGCGGGCGGCAGGCGGCGGTCCATCACGCGAAACCACAGCGGCGGCACCAGCGCCAGCATGGCCATGAAGGGCAGGCTGTAGGGCAGCCGCATCCCGTCGGGCGGCAGCGTCAGCGCCGGATAGGCCCGGCCGGGGTGGGCGTGGTGGTCGGCGTGGCGCGGGGCGTTGAGCATCAGCGCCGAACTGGCCCAATGCCCGGCGTCCCAGCTGTGCTGCGGGCCGGCGGGTTCCAGCCGCCCGCCGGGCAGGCGCGCGCGTTCCAGCCCGTAATGCTGCACGTAATCGGACAACAGGTGTTGCAGCTGCGCATAGCCCGCCAGCCCGACCCACACCGCCCCCCCTGCGAGCCCGCCCAGAGCCAGCGCCAGCACCGCCGCCAGCGCGGCCCCGGCAAGATAGGCGACATAGGGGTGGAGGCCACGCCGCCCGCGCAGCCGGGCGCGCAGTGTGGTTTCCATGCGGTGCCCCGCCACGAACTCCCCCGGCCATGCGCGCGCAAGGAAGGCATAGAACGGCTCGCCCCGCCGCGCCGTGTTCGGGTCATCCCAGGTGGCCACAAAGCGGTGGTGGACATGGCGGTGCGCCGAGGCATGGTGGCCATACCCGATCGAGGCATAGACCGCCACGCCCAGCGCCCGGAGCGCGCGGTCCTGCCGGTGGATCAGTTCATGGGCGTTGGAATTCGACACCTGCCCGATCCAAAGTGCGGTGCCCAGAAACAGCGCCACCTTCGCCCCCGCCGACAGCGCCACGCCGCCTGCCAGCGCCCAGACCATCAGTGCCAGCAGGGCAAGATGCAGCGCCGCCAGCACGACCGACAGGCCGTCGGCGGCGGGAAATTCGTCTGCCCCCGGCACATGCGGCGCAGCGCGGGCGGCAAAGCGGTCAAGCGTCCAGATGATGAGGCTGATGAACACCGGCGCGGCCCATGCCACCACACCGCCCGCCACCAACCCTGCCAGCAACAGCCCGACCGGCGCCAGCGTCATGGCGGCAAACAGCCGCAGCGCACGTGCCGCCTCGTCCTGCGCGCGCAGTTCCCCGACCAGTGCCGCAACCCGTTCCTTGACCTGCATCCGCCACGTCCCCGCGCCTGCCCGGGCGAACCCTGCCAGACGCTTGCGCCAAAATCATGGCGGCGGCGTGCGCTGGGCGGTCAGCCAGTCGATCAGCACCAGGGCGGCGGCAAATTCGCGCGTCCGGGGCCTGAGCCGCAAAAGCACGCGCACCGGGGCGCGCAGCAGGCCGAGCGCCGCCGCCTGCCGCTGCACCCGTGGCCATAGCCCCGCCGGGGCGCGCCGCTGCCAGCCTGCCAGCGCCGCGGCCAGTTCCGGCCCCGGGTCCGGGCGCAGCACCAGCACCGAATGCAGCAACACCAGCACGTCGCGCGCCATGCGGGCCGGGCCGGACGGACCGGGGCGCCAGGCCTCAAGGTCGATGAACCGCGCCTGGTGCCCGTCCCAGCAGATG
>JAUXPG010000187.1 GCA_030683915.1 Gemmobacter sp. | reverse complement strand
GACCGACCCGACCGATCCCACGGACCCGACGGTGCCCACCGACCCGACGGATCCCACGGACCCGACGGCGCCGACAGACCCGACCGATCCGACGGACCCGACGGTGCCCACAGACCCGACCGATCCCACGGACCCCACCGAGCCGACCGACCCGACCGATCCGACGGACGCCACGGTGCCGACCGACCCGACCTGCGCGACCGAGCCGACAGCTCCGACAGAGCCAACCGTTCCGACAGAGCCTACGGTTCCAACGGGACCGACCGAACCGACGGAGCCGACGGTACCCACGGAGCCCACCGTGCCGACCGAACCGACAGGTCCCACGGAACCGACAGAACCGACCTGCGCGACGGAGCCGACGGCTCCGACAGAGCCAACGGTTCCGACCGAGCCGACGGTTCCGACAGAGCCAACCGTCCCGACAGAGCCAACGGTTCCGACAGAGCCAACGGTTCCGACGGAACCGAGCGAACCCACTGAGCCCACCGTGCCGACCGAACCGACAGGGCCCACGGAACCGACCGAGCCTACGGGGCCAACGGAACCGACAGAGCCGACAGAACCGACCTGCGCGACCGAACCGACGGCCCCAACGGAGCCAACTGTCCCGACAGAGCCTACGGTTCCGACAGTTCCGACGGAACCGACCGAACCCACTGAGCCGACGGTGCCCACCGAAGCTACTGTGCCGACCGAACCGACAGTCCCAACGGAACCGACCGTTCCGACAGAGCCAACGCAGCCGACTGTTCCGACAGAACCAACCGTTCCAACCGAGCCAACCTGCGCCACGGAACCCACGGTGCCGACCGAACCGACCGTGCCGACGGTTCCGACCGAACCAACCGAGCCGACGGTTCCAACCGAGCCGACGGTTCCGACAGAACCAACCGTTCCAACCGAGCCGACCTGCGCCACGGAACCCACCGTGCCGACCGAACCCACCGTGCCAACCGAGCCGACAGTTCCGACAGAACCCACCGAGCCGACCTGTGCCACCGAACCGACGGTGCCGACCGAACCGACCTGCCCGACCGAGCCGACCTGCCCGACCGTGCCCACCTGCCCGGTGGAGCCGGTGCAGCCGTCGGTGGACCATGCCAACGCGACGTGGCTGGTCACAGGCAATGATACGGTGCAGCGGGTTGGTGTGACCGGATGGGCGCCAGCCGGCTCTGCCGTGATGGTCGTGCTGGGTGGCACGTCCGTGCAGGCGGTGGCGGGCAGCAACGGACGCTGGCAAGCGACCTTTGAAGGCGCCACGTTGCCCGCCGACGGGCTGTACCGATCGGCCGTCACCATCACCACGCCGACCGGCGCGGTGCATCAGCTCCAAGGCCCGCGGGCGATGATTGACATCACCCCGCCGGATCTGGACATCACCGAAGGCACGGAAACCGCAGGTCATGTCTTTGACGCGGCGGACCGGGCCGACGGCATCGAACTGGCGGGCACCGCCGAACCCGGGGCCAAGGTCACCATCACTCTGGATGGTGTGCAAGGGGGCGTTGCGATGGTCTGGGCGAATGCCCAAGGCGACTGGAACGTCACCTTCCCGGCGGGGCTGTTCCCGCAGGGCGAATACGAGCAGCCGATCACTGTCACGGCAACCGATGCGCTGGGCAACACCACGGTCACCCACGACACTGTGGTGATCGACACCGACGCCTGCGCACTGAACATCGACAGCGTCACCGCCGACAACGTCGCCAACAGCGCCGAGAACACCGGGGGGCTGGAACTGACCGGCACCGCCGATGCCGGCGCGGCGATCCGCCTTGTGGTCAAGCTGCCTGACGGAACGTCGGTCACAGCCGCCACCACGGCCGACGCCCATGGCAACTGGTCGGCCACCCTGCCGGCGGGCGCCCTGCCGGACGGTGAATACCCGGCGGTTCTGGTGGCGGAATCCGATGACGGCCATGGCAACATCATCCGCCAGACCCATGACTTCCGTGTGGACACGGTGGTTACCCGCAACGACATCGACGCGGCAACCATCACCGGCGACGGTGTGGTGAACGCGGTCGAGGTGGCAGGCGGGTTCATCCTCACCGGCACCGCCGAAGCGGGGGCGCAGTCGGTGCGGGTGCACTTTGAAGGCGTGCGCCGCGATGCGGTGGTCCAGCCGGATGGCACGTGGTCGGTGGCCTTTGCCGCAGGCGAGATCGCGGGGGGCGAGTTCACCTCGGCCGCGGCGGTGACGGTGACGGATGCGGCGGGCAACCGCCACACAACCAGCGCGCTGGTCACGGTTGATACCATCGGGCCGGAGGCGGCAGGCATCACAAGCGTTTTGCAGGGCGGGCATGGCGTTCTGGCCATCGGCACCGATGCCGCGGATGTGTCCCTGTCGCTGATCGGCGCCGATGGCGCGGTCAGCCCGCTGGACACCACGGGCCACGCGAACCCGGTTGCCGGGCACATGCACTTCTTCGAGGCCCCCTTGCCCGATGGAAGCCTGCTGGTGGTCGGCCGGGCGGACGATGCGGGCAACCGCAGCGATACGCTTGTCCTGATGGGCGATGACGGGCAACTGACACTTGACCTTGCACGGGTGGATCTGGACGGCTTCCAGATTGCCGAGATCGACCTGAACTTTGCCCCCGAAGCGAACCTGATCATCACCGAAGCCCAATTGCGCGAATTGTCCGCAGGGACCGACGCGCTGGTGGTGCATGGCGATGCGCAGGACAGCGTGACGGCGGTGGGCGCCACCCACACCGGCGAACGGGTCGAGATCGACGGCCATGGCTATCACGTCTATACGCTGGGCGATGCCGGGGCCTCGCTGATCGTGGGCGAAGACGTCACGGTACACACCTCCCTCGTCTAATCGGGGCGCCCCGGGCGGCAGCGCAAACTGCCGCCCGGCACCAAGAAACGGGCATACGCGGCAGAGGAGCAGGCCATGAAGGGCCTTTCGGGACTCGCCCCGGTGCGGGGGGCATCGCTTGCGGTTGTGGCGGCATTGGGGCTGGCAGGCTGCACCGGCGCGATGATGACTGGCGCCGACGTGACAAGCGCGCCACAGCGCCCCGGTCAGGAGTTGTCGGTGGCGCGGGCCGAACGCAAGGTGGACGGGTCGCCGGTGATTGCCGAACTGGCCGCGCGGCGCAGCGTCCTGCCCGCCAATTCGGGCTTTGACCGCATCGCACGCGCCGTTCTGGCCGCCGATACCGGCACTGCGCGGTCCGAACTGCGCGTCAAGCAGTTGCAGGCACAGGCGCGGTCGAAAAACTGGCTGCCATCTCTGGGCCCGTCGGTCAGCCTGACGTCGCTGGGGTCGCTGGCCACCTCGCTACTGCTGGAGCAAGTGCTGTTCGACAACGGCCGGCGCAAGGCGGAACGCGAATTTTCGGTGGCCGATGTCGAGGTGGCGGCGGTCAACCTGTCGGTCGATGGCAACCGCCGGGTGCATCAGGCGTTGACGCTGTATGTGGATGCCGAGGCGGCACGCGGCCGGGCCGCCGTGGCCGAGGCGGCGCTGCGACGGCTGGCCGAATTTGACCGGATCATGGCGCTGCGCGTCCAGGGCGGCGTGTCGAACATGTCAGAACAAACCGTTCTGCGGCAAAAGCTGATCGAGATGCAGGCGTCGCTGCAATCCGACCGCGATGCGGCCGCGCTGGCGGCGGCAGAGCTGGACGCCTTGGCGGGGGTGCCGGTGTCGGCCTCGGCGGGGCTGACGACGTTGCCGGGTGCCCTGCCCCCGGTGACCCCGCTGGCCGTGCATCTGGCCGAAGCCGAAAAGGAACGCACGCTGGCCGAACTGCGGATGGCGCGGGCAGGTTACATGCCGGGCCTTGCCGCCAGCTCCAACCTGACCGGCGGCGGCGGCCTTGGCGTATCGGGCAGCATCGGCAACGGGTTGCGCCCCGGCCGCGCGGCGGCGCTGGAGGCGGTGACCGCAGGCGCCGATGCCGCTGCGGCGCGCGTGGCGCAGGCCGCACAGGACGGCGCGCGCAGACGGCAGGCGCTTGAGATGAAGATCGCGAACCTTGACCGGCAGGAAGCCGCCCAAACGGAGATCGCCGCGCAGACCCGATTGAACCTCAAGCGGTTCGAGGAACAATACAAGGCAGGCGTGCGCCCGTTGATGGATCTGGTGACGCAGCACGAGGCTTTGGCGGCGATGGAACGCGATCTGGTGAACATGCGCCACGACCGCGTGCGTGCGCGGTTGGACATCGCACGCGACGTGGGACTTCTGGCAGACGGGGCAGCGCTATGACGGACAAGATCATCTCGTTCGACATGAACGCGGCCGCAAAGGGCCGGACGCCAACCCTGACCGGCGTGCGCAAGGTGGGGACGCGTCCCGCCGATCCTACGTCGGTCGTCGCCTTGGGCGCCCCTGCGCCGCGCCGTCTGGCTGGCGAAGGACGGGGGGCGGACGCCCCCGAACCCCAGCGCGGCGCGCCCCCGGTTCAGGCGCCCGAGCTGCGCGGCGCCGGCCTGTCGCCCCGCGCCAATGCGCGCGCCGAACTGGCGGTGGTGCTGGCGGGCTGGGTCGGGCGCGATGTGGCGCAGGCGGATCTGGCCGAACATCTGATGCGCGAACATGGCGCGCAGGGCACCATCGGCCTGCCCGAACTGGCCGGGGCGCTGCGGGCGCAGGGCCTGCTGGTGGAAACCGTCAGCGCACCGTCCTGCGCGCCGGCCCTTTGGCCCGCTCTGGTGCAGATGACCAACGGGCAACTGGTGCTGGTGCTCGCGCAAGACGGCGACCGGCTGACCATCTATGACCCCACCATGCCCGACCGCCGCGCCGAAGTGGCGGTGTCCGAATTCGCCCCCTATTTCGGCGGTCAGCTGCTGCGCGCCCGGCCCACGGTATCCCAACTCACGGCGACGCATTCCGGCGCTGCGGCGCTGCCACACTGGTTCTGGGGCGAATTCCGCCACCACCGCCGCGCATTTGGCGAAGTGGCGCTGGGGTCGTTCGTGGCCAACCTGCTGGCGGTGTCGGTCGCGCTGTTTTCGCTTCAGGTCTATGACCGCGTGATCCCGCACCAGTCCGAGGCGACACTGTGGGTGCTGGCGCTGGGCGCCGCACTTGCCTTGGCGATGGAGGCGTGTCTCAAGGTCGCCCGCGCCCGCCTGATGGACAGTGCCGGACGCCGGATTGAAATGTCGGTGCAGACGCGGTTGATGGACCGGCTGCTGGGAATGAAGCGCGAACCGGGCGGCCCAAGCCCGTCGTCGCTGTTTCAATCGATGCGGGAATTCGGGTCGGTGCGCGAATTCTTCACCGCTTCCACCGTAGGCACGGTGGTGGACCTGCCGTTCATCCTGTTGTTCCTTGTGCTGGTGTGGTCGATTGGTGGCTCGATCGTCTGGGTGTTGGTGCTGGGCGGCGTGCTGATGATCTTGCCGGGTTTCCTCATGCAGGACCGCATGCAGCGCCTGACCCGCGAAACCCATGGCGCCGGTGCCAACACCGCCCGCCTGCTGCACGAAACGATCTTCGAGGCTGAAACCCTGCGGACCCAACGCGGCGAAGACCGGGTCAAGCGGCTGTGGGCCGAGATGTCGGCGCTGACCTCGCTAAAGTCTTCGGACCAGCGCAAGATGGCATCGGTGCTGACTTACTGGGCGCAAGGGGTGCAACAGGCGACCTATATCGCCTGCGTGGTGATCGGCGCCTATCTGGTGTTCGCGGGCCAGTTCACCGTGGGCACCATCATCGCTATCGGCATCCTGACCGGGCGCACGCTGGCACCGCTGGCACAACTGTCGGCCACGCTCGCGCGGTGGTCGAACGTCAAGACGGCACTTGACGGGCTTGATACCATCGCGATGGCCGAACAGGTGGAAACCGGCGGCCGTCATTACCTGCGCCGCGAGGCTATTGCCGGCGGGTGGGACCTGAAAAGCGTGATTTTCCGGTACGACCATGACGGCGCCGCCACGCTGGACATTCCGGCGCTGTCGATCTCCGCCGGCCAGCGCATTGCCGTGCTGGGGCCGAACGGATCGGGCAAATCGACCTTCCTCAAGCTCTTGGCCGGGCTTTACACACCCGCCGAAGGGCGGCTGATGCTCGATGGCGTGGAAATGGCACAGATCCACCCGCGCGATCTGCGTCGGTCGGTCGGGTATCTGGGGCAAGAGGTGCGGCTGTTCGCCGGCACGCTGCGCGACAACCTGAACCTCAGCCAGTTGGAGCGCGACGACGGGCGGCTATATCAGGCGCTGGAGTTTGCCGGGCTGGCCCCCTTTGTCAAAGGCCACCCCAAAGGGCTGGACATGCCGATCCGCGACGGCGGCGAAGGGCTTTCGGTCGGGCAGCGCCAAAGCATCGGTTGGGCACGGATCTGGTTGCAGGACCCGCGCGTCGTGCTGCTGGACGAACCGACCGCCGCACTTGACCAGACGCTGGAGGCCACCGTGGTCAGCCGCCTTGGCGCATGGCTGTCCGGGCGCACCGCGGTCATCGCCACCCACCGCGTGCCGATCCTGACGCTGACCGACCGCGTGCTGATCCTGCAAGGCGGCAAGCTGACGGTGGACGGCCCGCGCGAGGCGGTTCTGGCCCATCTGATGAACGGCAAGGGCCCGGCGCCCAAGCCGCCAAGCTCCGAGGCGCGCCGCGCATGACCATCGCCTATGATCAGGATCTAGACGACCGCAACCGCGCGCCGAGCCTGATCATCCGGCTGGTCGCCGCCGTGGTGGCGCTGTTCATGCTCTGGGCCGCCTTCGCCTCGGTCGAAGAAATCGTGCGCGGGCAAGGCGAGATCATCTCCTCGTCGCGCCCGCAGATCATCCAGAACCTCGAAGGGGGCATTCTGGCGGAACTGCATGTGCGCGAAGGCGACGTGGTGAACCCCGGCGATGTGCTGGCGCGGCTTCATGGCACGCAGTTCCAGTCGGCGGTGTCGGACCTGACAGAACAGATCGCCACGTTGGAGGTCCGCCGCCTGCGGCTGGAGGCCGAGATCGAAGGCGCGCGCGATTTCCACGTCCCGCCCAGTCTGGGCGACCGTGTGCCGGCCATCGTCGCCTCGGAACGCGCCTTGCTCATGGCGCGGCAGGCCGATTTCGAAAGCCGCCGGGACGGCACGAAAAACGTGCTGGATCAGGCGGCGCGGGAACGCAAGCTGCTGGAAGACTTGTACAAAAAGGAAATCGTGTCGCTGATCGAGGTGACGCGCGCCCGCAAGGCCCATTCCGACGCAGAAAACCGCCACAAGGATGCCATCACCCAGACCGGGCTGGAACGCGCGGGGGCGCTGTCGGACACGTTGAAGGAACTGGCGTCGCTGCGCCAGACCCTGAAGGCCGCGCAGGACCAGCTTGACCGCACCGTGCTGAGCTCACCCATGCGCGGCGTGGTCAACGCGCTCAAGGTCACCACCATCGGCGGCGTGGTGCGCCCCGGCGAAGAAATCCTCCAGATCATCCCCTTGGACGAGGAACTGTTCCTTGAAGCGCGGGTCAAGCCCGAGGACATCGCCAACGTCAAGCTGGGACAGGCCGCGACGATCAAGTTGTCGGCTTATGATTACACGATCTATGGCTCGCTCAAGGGTGCGGTCAGCTTTGTCTCGGCGGATACCTTCAAGGACGAACGCGCCAAGGATGGCGACTCGCATTACCGCGTCACCCTGTCGGTCGATCTGTCGCAACTGACCGACCGACAGCGCAATCTGGAAATCAGGCCCGGCATGCAGGCGGCGGTGGAATTGCACACCGGGTCCAAGACCGTGCTGCATTACCTGCTGAAGCCGCTGTACAAATCGCGCGAGGCGATGCGGGAAAAGTAAACATTCGCATCCTTGCATTTGATGCGCCGACAGGCTATCTGGTGCGCAACGGCAGGCGGTGGGCCTGTCCCTTGGATTCGGAGGTTAACATGGCCCTTGATCGTGCAGTTCTGTTGTTTGCCGGGTGTGTCGTGCTGATCAGCGTAACGCTGGGGTATTTCGTATCGCCGTGGTGGTTTGCGCTGACCGCATTTGCCGGGTTCAACATGATCCAGTCGTCGTTCACCGGGTTCTGCCCTGCGGCGATGGTGTTCAAGCTTTTGGGTGCCAAGGAAGGCTGCGCCTTCCGCTGACCCTGTGCCGCCAAGGCGTCCACACGGGGGGCTGGCCTTGCGGGCAGCCCCTTTTCCTTTGCGATGCCGCGCGGTAATCCCTGTGGCATGAGCACCCTGCCCGACATCTATAACGCCCGTGTCGCAGCGGGCACCTTGCGCCCCGACCCGGCCCAGCATGCGGTTCTGCCGCTGCTGGAGAACCTGCGCGTGGCACTGGAAACCGCCCCGGCCAAGCCGCGCGGGCTGCTGGCGGGCTTTCTGCGCAAGCCACAGGCGCCGCCGCGCGGCATCTATCTGTGGGGCGGGGTCGGGCGCGGCAAGTCCATGTTGATGGACCTGTTCACCGAACACCTGAACATCCCCGGCAAGCGGCGGGTGCATTTCCATGCGTTCATGCAGGAAGTCCACCACGGCATGCACGCCGCCCGCAAGACCGGCGTTGATGATGCGCTGGCGCCCGTCGCCGCCGCAGTGGCGCGCGACCTGCGCTGCCTTGCCTTTGACGAAATGCAGATCACCGACATCACCGATGCGATGATCGTCGGGCGGCTGTTTCAGATGCTGACCGATGCGGGCGTGGCGATTGTCAGCACCTCGAACCGCCCGCCCGAGGATCTGTACAAGGATGGCCTGAGCCGTCCGCTGTTCTTGCCCTTCATCGATTTCCTCAACGACCGGTTCCACGTCGTCGAGCTGGAAAGCCCGACCGATTACCGCCAACACCGCCTGCAAGGGGCACCGGTGTATTTCACCCCCGCGGACAAGACCGCACGGCAGGCAATGTCCGCGCTTTGGGATGACCTGACTGGTGGCGGCCCCGGTGCGCCGCTGACGCTCGTCGTGAACGGGCGGGCGCTGGTGCTGGAGCATGTGCAAAACGGCGTCGCGCGCGCGGGGTTTTGGGATATGTGTGGCCGCCCGCTGGGACCGGGCGATTTTCTGGCCATCGCCAGCGCGGTGCGGGTTCTGATACTTGACGACATTCCCCGGCTGTCGGCTGCCAACTACAACGAGGCCAAGCGGTTTGTCACCCTTGTCGATGCCTTGTACGAAGCGCGCGTGCGGCTGATCGCTTCGGCGGCCGATATCCCCGAACGGCTCTATCTCGAAGGCACGGGGGCGTTTGAATTCGAACGCACCGCCAGCCGCCTGCGCGAAATGCAGGCCGCCGACTGGGGCGCAGGGGCCTGATCGGTCACTTGCGCGCTGCGGTCAGATCAATCCCAGAAGCGCCCGGGATAGTTCGGTGTCAGGGTCGGTCAGGTCCAGAATGACGTCAAAATGGTTGCGCCCCCTGATGGTCAGCACGGGCGCACCGACGGCGGCGGCATAAGCCGCGCTCTGGCGGTGAAAGCCGGCCGTTTCCTGTTCCGCCAAGGCCACCGCCATGGGCAAAGCGCCTGCTGGCAAGTGACGCAGCGGGCTCAGTGTCCCGATCTCGTCGGGCGAGAACCGCATCCAGTCCTGCACATGGCTTGCTGCCAGCGGCGCCAGTTCGAAAAGGCCCGACACCGGCAAAAGCCCGCACAGGGGTTGTTCCGGCAGGCCAGCCGCCGCCTGCCACCCCGCGGAGGCGACGGCAGCCGCCAGATGCCCGCCCGCGCTGGAGCCGCCGACCACGATCCGGGTGCGGTCGATGCCCAAAGCATCGGCATTGTGCCAGAGATGGGCCAGCATGGCGCGGCACTGGCGGGTGATCTCGGTCAGGTTGACTGCAGGGGCAAGGGTATAGTCGGGCACCGCACAGGCGATGCCGCGCGCCGCCAGCATCGGCGCCATGAAGGCTGACGCCCCGCGCTCCAGCGCGCGCCAGTACCCGCCGTGGATGAACACGAAACAGGGACGCAGCGCACCGGGACTCGTGCCATAAAGGTCAAAGCACTCTGCCAACT
>JAUXPG010000044.1 GCA_030683915.1 Gemmobacter sp. | reverse complement strand
CAAACGGAGGTTTCTCAAGATGGCTAATTCGCGATACGACCAACACGGCAATCCCGGACAGGGGCGTTCCGAACAGCACCGCCAGGGCGACCACGACCAGGGCCACCGGGACGGGATGCAGGGCCAGGAAGGGTATTGGGGTGACCGCCGTGGCGGCCAGGGTGGCTATGGCCAAGGCTCGCAGGGCGACTACGGCCAAGGCCGCGGCGGTTATGGTGGCGACCAGCACCGCAGCGGCGGTTACAATGACGAAGACTTCGGCGGGCGCGGCTATGGGTCGGGCGGCCGGGGTGGCTATGGCGACGACATGGGTGGCCAGGGTGGCTACAGCGGGTCGCGCGGATCGATGGGTGGCGGTCAGCAAGGCGTTGCCTACCGCAATTCCGAAACGATGGGCCAGCGCGGCGGTGACTATGGCCAGAGCGGCCAAGGCATGGGGGGCTCGCAGGGCGGCATGGGCGGTTACGGCGGCGGCTATGGCCAAGGCTCGCAAGGCGGCTATGGCGGCGGCATGGGAGGCTATGGCCAGGGGTCGCAAGGCGGCTACGGTTCCGGCATGAGCGGCGGCAACGTCGGCGGGTCCGGTGGCTACGGTCAAGGCTCGCAGGGCGGCTATGGCGGCGGTTCGGGCGGCTACAGTGGCAGCTCGGGCGGCTGGGGCGCCGGCATGCATGGCATGGGCAGCGGTTATGGCGGGCAGGGGTCGGGCTATGGCTCGGGCTACGGGTCCGGTGGGCGCGGCTATGGCCAGAACCAGGGCCGCAACGAGCAAAGCTTCCTCCAGCGCGCCGGCAACGAGATTGCCTCGTGGTTTGACAGCGACGAGGACCGCGGCCACCGCGGCAAAGGCCCGCAGGGCTATAGCCGGTCGGACCAGCGCATCGAGGAAGATGTGAACGACCGTCTGAGCGACGACCCGATGGTGGACGCGTCCAACATCACCGTGCGTGTGAAGGATGGCGAAGTCACGCTGGAAGGCGAGGTCGATTCCAAGCACATCAAGCGCATGGCCGAGGATTGCGTTGACCGTGTTTCGGGCGTGAAGCACGTGCAGAACAGCCTGCGCGTGCGAAAGTCCGGCCAGTCGGGCAGCCAGATGTCGGGCATGAGCAGCCAGTCGGGCGGCTCATCGTCGGGCATGGGCGGCCAGTCGGGCGGCGGATCGTCGATGTCGGGGTCGTCTTCGTCGTCGACGGGGTCCGAACACTCGATGAGCAAGGGGTCGTCGGCCACGTCGTCGATGTCGGGCAAGAAGGACACCTAAGTCCTTCGTCCGCGCCCTTTGACCAACCGAAGTGGAGGCCGGGTTGCACTGCAACCCGGCCTTTGCCATGCCCGGGCGCGGAATTTGACTTGCCTTCTGTTCGTCTTATAGTTGAGAGGACACATTCGACTATTTGATGATGGAGGACAGAAACTTGGCGCGACGGCCTGATCCAGCAGAACCCGGTTCGGAGACCACACCCGCATGCCCGCCGCCGCGCGTGCAGATTTCCGAAGCCGAGCTGGACCGCGCCGCAGCCGAGTTCATGGCGGCAATGAAGGACGCGCCGGTGCCCGACCGCATCAAGTCACTGGCCGAGGATCTTGCGCGCGCGCTGCAAGCCCACCGCGAAGGGCGGGGCTGACAACCGGACATGAAAACGCCGCCAACCCGATGTGCGGGATGGCGGCGCGGATGCGACCCTTCGGTTCAGGTGCGTTTTTTGGGTTGTGAAGGATCGTTGCTGTCATCCTCGGTCTGGTCGCCCGAGATGATCGGTTCAATGTTGGCCTTTGCCTCGTCCACCGCCACTTCGGCCACGGTCGAGAGCTTTTCCTTCAGCGTCCGGCCATCGCCTTCGGGCAACAGCCCTTCGCGTTCGGCGGCGGCGCGGGTCGCGCGCACGGTGCGGGCCGCGGCATCACTGGCGCGATGGCCAAGTTCCTCGGCCGCGCGCTTGCTTTCGCGCAACAACGTGCGGCGCGGGGCGTGGAGAAGGCTGCGCTCGGCCCCCGATTTCGGCAAGGCCGCGCCGATGACTGCGCCCAGCGTTGCCACGACGGCGCCGGTGATCAGGGGGTGGCCCTGCACTTGGCGCGTCACCTCATGCGTCATTTCACGCGCCTGCCGCGCCACTTCTGCGCTGCTGTGGGCGATGGTGTCCGTGGCCGCGCCGACCGAAGATCGGATGTTTTCGGTGGTCGCGCCCACCTTGGAGCGGATCGTGTCGGTGGCTTCGCTCATGGCCGAGGACACCTTGTCGGTCAGTCCCGCATCATGGTCGGCTGCCGCCCCGTAGCGCGCCGACCGCGCGCGATAGGGGGTGGTGTCCAGGTCGTCGTCCATGCGGTCCGACGACGAGGACCCACGCGATGCACCGTTGCCCGAGGAGCCGCCGAACATCAGCCAGCCGATCCCTGCCGCAATAAGACCGATGGCCACCGGATTGCGCCGCACCTGTTCACCGGCACTCCGCAGCATGTCCCGCGCATCGTCTATGTGCAGGTATTGCCCGATGTCCTCGGCGATATTGTCCAGCGAAGTCCGTGCCTTGAGCCGGTCCAGCGTCGCCTCGACATTGGCGCGCTTCATCTCCACCTCGCGTTCGATGCTTTCGGTCGTGTTCGACATCATATCTGCTCCTGTGCTAGCCGCCCGTCGCGGCTGATCTGTGCGATTGTGCGCTCGGGAAGTAGGGTGGCGCGTTTGAGGCTGCTGCGACCGGCCATGAAGACCGCCAGCCCGACAACCGCCAGCACAATGCCGACAGTCAGCGAAGCCCACCCCGGCCCCATCACCTGCGCCAGCGCGACGACCAGCGCCTGCACCAGCACCATACCGGCCAGCAGCATAAGCGCCCCCGCAGCAAGGATTAGGCTGACCCCGGTGACGGCGGTGCGGATGGTGTCGCGGATTTCAGCCTTGGCAAGGCGCCCTTCGGACCGGACGAGTTCGGTCAAATCGCGGATCAGTTGTTCGATCAGCGTGGTGACCGATGGCATCGCCGGTCCGGGCGCGCGCGGGCCAGTCGGCCCGGCTTGATCGGGATCTGGCTGTTGCACGTCAATCCTCCAAGGTCTGACCAAAGGCGGTGGGCGCCGGAACATGGGCGGCAGGGTTCGACAGGTCGGCCGAGGCGCGCGCGCCGTGGGCGTGCATCTCGTCCTCGTGCTCATCCTCGTCGCGGCGGCTCGGGTCTTCGGCCGTCAGAAGCCGCCCGACGGCGAACCCGGCAAGCAGGGTGGTGACCACAAAGGTCGCCGGGTTGGTGCGCCCGAAATCAGTCAAGGAGCGCACGATCTCGCGGCTCGACCGTTCTTCGATCGCTTGGGCGAATGATCCGAAGGTATCAGCCGTCAGGCTGACAAACCGGCTGGGAACGGTCTGGTCCCCGGCTTCGCGCGATGCGCGGTGCAGGGCTTCGGCCACTTCGTTGAACCCGCCGGCAAAATCGCTGCGCCGCCGGTCCATCAGGTCCAGCACGGCCGAACCGACCGTGTCCGAGGTTTCCGCCGCTGTTTCGCGGGCGCGCATGAAGGCGGCAGACAACTGTGCCTTGGTGTCATGCATGGCCTCGCGCGCGGCAGAGGCTGCGGAAGAGGCGGCGTCGCGCTCTCCCGACATCGGGCTGCCTGTATGGGCGGTGTTCTTGGGGTCTGTGTCATGGTTCATGCCGGTCCTCCTTGTGGCGTTCGGCGGTGGGGTCGGGGCGCGCCGGGCGCAACCGTTCACCCCGGTGCGCGCTGCGGTTTCGCCGTGGTTTCGCCCGTGTCCGGGCGCGGCTGACATGGGCAACAACCAGCAGCAGCGGGTTTTGTTCAGCACGCCGGCCGGGCGGGAACATTGCGCGGGGCGGCTTGTTCTGGGCTGGGCGAGGACCCCCGAAGCAGCCACAAGGACGCGCCCCGATGCAGGACGACATGGAAAGCGAGACCCGCCAGCCCGGGATCGAGGCAGAAATGGACCCGGCCCCCGATTACATGCCGCGCTACCCCGGTTCCGGTCGGCTGGAGGGCAAGATCGCGCTGATCACCGGCGGGGACAGCGGCATCGGGCGGGCCACGGCGGTGCTGTTCGCCCGCGAGGGCGCGCGGGTCGCCATCCATTACAAGGACGAACACCGCGACGCGCAGGAGACGCTGGCGCTGATCGAGGCGGAGGGCGGCGAAGGGTTGCTGCTGCATGGCGACATCGGCCAGCGGGCCGAGGCAATGCGGGTGGTGCGCGAGGTGGAGAACCAGTTGGGCACCATCAACATCCTTGTCAACAACGCCGCCGAACAGCACGCGCAGAAGGAGGTGACTGACATCTCCGAGGACCAGCTGCGCCGGACCTTTGACACCAACCTGTTCTCGCAGTTCTTTCTGGTGCAACAGGTGTTGCCGGGCATGACGCGGGGTGACACGATCATCAACATCAGTTCGGTCACCGCCTTTCGCGGGCAGGACCTGTTGATCGACTATGCCTCGACCAAGGGCGGTATCCTTGCCCTGACCCGCGCGCTGGCGAAAAAGCTCGCCCCCGAAGGCATCCGGGTGAACGCGGTCGCGCCCGGCCCGATCTGGACACCGCTGATCCCTGCCAGCTTTCCCCCTGAAAAGGTCCGCAGCTTTGGCAAGGACGCGCCGCTTGGTCGGCCGGGCCAACCCTGCGAGGTGGCGCCCGCCATCCTTTTCCTCGCCTGCGAGGACAGTTCCTACATGACCGGACAGACGCTGCACCCCAATGGCGGCGAAGCGGTCGGGGGGTAAGCCATGGCAAACACGTTTGACGAGATCGAACACCTGCGGACGCGTCTGATCGACGCGAGTTCCGGCTATCACGAAGGCGCCGATCTGGCAGAGCGGGCCGACATCGTGGCGCTGTTCATCAGCCTGCGCGACATGCATGACCGCCACGCCCATGTGCTGAGCGTGATGCTGGCCGAACGCGGGGTCGAGGATGACGACGACGAATCCCTGCTGGCCGTGGTGCACAAATCCATCCTGACTGTCCGTGCGCTGGTGACCGGCCTGGATGAAAACGTGATCCACGGACTGATCGACGGCGAGGAACGCATCATCACGCTTTATGACCGCGCGCTGGATTCACTGGTCAACGATGCCCCGTTGCGGGCGACGCTGGCCGAACAGCGGGCGGAGTTGGAGCACCGCATCCTCGAGATGCGCGAAGGGGTCGATACGGAAGCCAGGCGGAACAAACTGTCGTGAGGCCCGTTGACCACTGCCGCCCCGCTTCATGGGCCATTCGAGGAAGGAAAACCGCCATGCACAGCATCATCTACATCGTCGGAGTTATCGTGGTCGTCCTGGCCATTCTTTCGTTCATCGGTCTGCGCTGATTTTTTCAACCGCATCAACGAAGGACTGAATGAATGAGCCATCCAAGTGATCTGACACCCGCCTCCGCCAAGGCCCGTCTGCCCGCGGGGATTGAACCGCCCCGCACCTATCTGGATTGGGGGGCCATTCTCGGCGGCGCCTTTGTTGCCTTGGCGGTTGGCATGCTGATGCTGACCTTCGGTGCCGCGCTCGGGCTGTCGATGGTGTCGGTCGAACCGGGCGAAGGCGCGTCGCTGCGCTGGACCGCCATCGGCGCCGGCATCTGGTTCTTGTGGGTCGTGCTGTCGAGTGTCGGGGCAGGGGCCTATCTGGCGGGGCGGTTGCGCCACCCGGTCGGTGACGCGGTCAACGACGAGGTCGAATTGCGCGACGGCGCGCAAGGTCTGGTCGTCTGGGCGCTTGCGGTCGTGCTGAGCACGATGCTGGCGGCAAGCGGTGTGACGGGCCTGACCCGTGTGGCTGCCGAGGCGACAAGCGCGGTCGGCAGCGGGATTGCTGAAATGGTCGAGGACCCGTTGAACGCGGCCGCGACCACGCTGGTCCGCAACCCCAATGGCGCCACCCCGATGAACCCCGATCTGCGCGACGAGGCCGCCGCGCTGTTGACGCGCAGCATGGCCGCAGGCGGGGTCAGCGATGCCGACAGGTCCTACATTGTCGCGCGGGTGGCCACCGAAACCGGACAGACACCCGCCGAGGTCGAGGCGCGTCTGGATGAGGTGAACGCGATGGCGCAAGGCGCGTGGCAAGACGCGCAGGAGGCGCTGGAAGAAGCGCGCCGTGCCGCCGTCATTTCGGCCTTCGTGGCCGCCGCCGCGCTGATCGCTGCGGCTGCGCTTGCCTATTTCGTCGCCGTGATGGGCGGGACGCATCGGGACCAGAACATCCCGCTGCGCGGGAGTATCCGAAACTCTGTGTATCTGACCGGGCCCATGCGGTTTTCAGATACGTTCAGGCGTCGAAGCGCCCAGCGAACATTATGGCCAGCTGATTGCGGGCCGCAACCCATTCCCGGACGGTGCGGCCGCCCTTCT
>JAUXPG010000030.1 GCA_030683915.1 Gemmobacter sp. | reverse complement strand
GGGCATGAACGTGGATGATTTTGCCGGGCGGCTGAGCTTTTTCTTCGCCATCGGCATGAATTTCTTCATGGAGGCCGCCAAGCTGCGCGCGGCGCGTCTGCTGTGGCACCGCATCATGTCCGACCTTGGCGCGAAAAAGCCCGGAAGCCTGATGCTGCGCACCCATTGCCAGACCAGCGGAGTCTCGTTGCAGGAACAGGACCCCTACAACAACGTCATCCGCACCGCCTATGAGGCGATGGCGGCGGCGCTGGGGGGCACACAAAGCCTGCACACCAACGCGCTGGACGAGGCGATTGCGCTTCCCACGGAATTCTCGGCCCGGATCGCGCGCAATACCCAACTGATCTTGCAGGAAGAAACCGGGATCACCCATGTCGTCGATCCGCTGGCGGGGTCCTACTACGTCGAAAGCCTGACGGCGGAACTGGCCGACAAGGCCTGGGCGCTGATCGAGGAAATCGAGGCGATGGGCGGCATGACCAAGGCCGTGGCCAGCGGCATGCCGAAACTGCGGATCGAGGAAACCGCCGCGCGCCGGCAAGCGATGATCGACCGGGGCGAAGAAGTCGTGGTCGGGGTCAACAAGTACCGCAAGGACAAGGAAGACCCGATCGAGACGCTCGAAATCGACAACGTCGCGGTGCGTGACAGCCAGATCGAGCGGCTGGCACGGGTGCGCGCCACCCGCGATCAGGCGGCGTGCGACGCCGCGCTGCTGGAACTGGGGCGGCGCTGCGTGGAGGGCGGCAACCTGCTGGAGGCGGCGGTGGACTGCGCGCGCGCCCGTGCCAGCGTCGGCGAAATCAGTCTGGCCATGGAAGCGACCTTTGGCCGGCACCGGGCGGAGGTGAAGACATTGGCAGGGGTTTACGGGGCCGCCTATGAAGGCGACGAAGGGTTTGCCGCGATCCAGAAGGACGTGGAGGAGTTTGCCGCCGCCGAGGGGCGCCGCCCGCGCATGCTGGTGGTCAAGATGGGGCAGGATGGCCACGACCGCGGTGCCAAGGTGATTGCGACCGCCTTTGCCGACATCGGGTTTGACGTGGACGTGGGCCCGCTGTTCCAGACGCCGGAAGAAGCCGCGCAGGATGCCATCGACAACGACGTGCATGTGGTGGGCATTTCCAGTCAGGCCGCCGGTCACAAGACGCTCGCGCCAAAACTGGTCGAGGCGTTGCGGGCAGCAGGGGCAGGCGAGATTCTGGTGATTTGCGGCGGCGTCATCCCGCAGCAGGATTACCAGTATCTGTATGACCGGGGGGTAAAGGCGATTTTCGGACCCGGCACCAATATCCCCGACGCCGCGCGCGATATCCTGCGGCTGATCCGGGCGTCCAAGGGCTGAAAGGGGGGGGCCGGCCTTCGGGGGCATTGAGCCCCCTTGGCCGGCGCTGACGCGGGCACACGGAAGGCGGGGCGCCAGTAGCCCTGCCCGGACTTGCGGTCGAGCGGCGGGCGGCAGAGACTGACCCGGCGATTCCTTGGCGCGCAAAGGGGGAACGATGGGCCTGAACCTGGAGATGATGGGAGAATGGCCGGTCTATGGGCCGACCACAGGCAGCGGGTTGCCCGGTGTGGTCATCCTGCACGGCTCTGAGGGGCCGATGGCGGGCTGGGGCCACCGCTTTGCCGCGATTCTGGCCGCGCATGGCATGCTCGCGCTGCCCTATGGCTATGGGGACGGGGATTTCTGGGCGGCAGGCCGAATTGCAGGGGTGGACCTGCGCGGCGTCGTGGCGGCAGGCGCGCGGCTGGCTGCGGATGCACGGTGCCGGGGCGTCGGGCTGTTCGGGTGGTCGTTTGGCGGCGGCATGGCGCTGAGCATTGCAGCATTGCAAGGCGCCGACGGGCCGTTCAAGGCGGTGGCCAGCCACGCCGGCGCCGATTTTGTGACCGCCGCCTTTGACCCCGAGGATTTTCGCAAAGGCCACCGGCTGCGCGACCCTGCCCCCGATGCGCCGCGCGCGTTTCTCTGGCCCGGCGAAGAGGCGGCGCTGACCCCCGGCGCACCTTTGCCGCTGGGCCGGCTGGACGTGCCGGTGTTCCTGTCGGTTGGCGATGCCGATCCGGTCTGGCCACATCAGCAGACCCTGAACGTGGCTGCAGCCTTGCGGGCACGCGGCAGGCCGGTGGACCTGCTGGTGGCAGCGGGTCAGGGCCATGGCTATGATTTTGACCGCGAACCGGAACTCTGGGCGCGGTTGCTGGCGTTTTTCGGGGCACATCTGTGAGCGTGCTGCGGCTTGACCATCTGGCGGTGGCCTGCACGGCGCTGGCCGACGGGGTGGCAGCGGTGGAGGACGCGCTGGGTGTGCGTCTGGCACCGGGCGGCGAACATCCGGCCTTTGGCACGCACAACCGGCTGTTGTCGCTGGGGCCAGCAGAATATCTGGAGGTGATTGCGGTCAACCCGGCGGCGGCGGTTCCGGGGCGTCCGCGGTGGTTCGACCTTGACCGCTTTGCAGGTGCGCCCCGGTTGGCAAACTGGGTCGCGGCCTGTGACGACGTGGCGGCGGCACTGGCGGTCAGCCCGGACGGCACAGGCGTGCCGATGGAGCTTGCGCGCGGCGATTTCCGGTGGACCATGGCGGTACCCGATGACGGCCGCCTGCCGTTTGACGGGGTGTTTCCCGCGCTCATCCGCTGGCACGGGGCGGCGCACCCTGCCCCGCGCCTGCCCGACCACGGGCTTCGGCTGACCGCGCTGCACCTGACCCACCCGCAGGCGGATGCCCTGCGCGCCAGCCTTGGCCGCCTGATCGCCGACCCCCGCCTGACCATCGGCGCTGGGGCCCCCGGCCTGTCGGCCAGTTTCTCAACCCCTGCCGGAGTGCGCCACCTGTGATCCGCCCTGCCCGCCCCGACGATGCCGCCGCGATTGTGGCATTCTGGAACCCGCTGATCCGGGATACGCTTGTCACCTTCAACCCGATGGAAAAGACCGAAGCCGAGGTGGCCGACAGCATCCGCGCCAAGGCCGAAGCCGGCCATGCGTTTCTGGTGGCCGAAGATGGGGGCATCCTGGGATTTGCCAGCTATGGCCAGTTTCGCGCCGGTCCGGGCTATGCCCGGGCGATGGAACACACGATCATCCTTGCCCCACCCGCGCAGGGTCGGGGCGTCGGGCGCGCACTGATGGCCGGCATCGAGGACCACGCCCGGGGACGAGGCTATCACAGCATGATCGCCGGGGTATCGGGGGGCAACCCCGCAGGCCGGGCGTTTCACGCCGCGCTGGGGTATGCCGAGGTGGCGGTTGTGCCGCAGGTCGGCTGGAAATTCGGGCAGTTCTGGGACCTTGTGCTGATGCAGAAACTTCTGACCTGACAGCGCCGTTCCGGGCCGTTATGGTGGCGCCATGTCGCTGTGGACCCTCATTTCCGATGCCCTTGCCGCCCTTGCCAAGGGCGAGGTGTTGGCCGCTGTCTTTGACCGCCTGCGCACGCCGCCCGAGCGGTCGGTCGCGTTTACCATTGCCATCATCGCGTTGGGGGCCAAGATGGCCAAGGCCGACGGCTCGGTGACACGGGCCGAGGTGGCGGCCTTTCGGCAGGTCTTTGCCATTCCGCTTGGCGAAGAAGATAACGCCGCGCGCGTGTTCAATCTTGCGCGGCAGGATGTGGCAGGGTTTGACACCTACGCCCGCAAGATCGCCGCGATGTTCCGCGACGACCGCCAGACGCTTCTCGACATCATGGAGGGGCTGTTTCACATCGCGGTGGCGGATGGCGACTATCATGCCAACGAAGATGCCTTTCTGCGCGAGGTGTCTGAGATCTTCGGCCTGCGCGACTGCTGCTTTCGGGGTCTGCGCGAACGCTATGCCCCCGATCAGCCGCACAATCCCTACGACGTGCTGGACGTGGACCCGGGCGCCCCTCTGGATGACATCCGCGCGGCGTGGAAGCGCGCGGTGCGCGAAAGCCACCCGGACCGGATGCAGGCCCGTGGCGTGCCGCCCGAGGCGGTGAAGCTGGCCGAACGCCGCCTGATCGCGGTGAATGCCGCGTGGGAAGAAATCAGCCGCAGCCGGGCCGCTTGATGCGGATAGCGACGTGGAATGTCGAATGGTTCACCGCGCTGTTCGACGACGACAACATCCCGATCGAAGATGACACTCCGTCCGCCCGCTATGAGGTGACCAAGCGCGATCAGTTGGTCGGCATCGGCATCGTG
The DNA here is from genome assembly GCA_030683915.1 of Gemmobacter sp. GTDB lineage: Bacteria > Pseudomonadota > Alphaproteobacteria > Rhodobacterales > Rhodobacteraceae > Wagnerdoeblera. The sequence goes on along the minus strand of JAUXPG010000030.1, from coordinate 7,192 downwards.
CTGGCGGCAATGGACGCGGATGCGGTGCTGATCGTCGAAGCGCCCGACGAAGGCCGCCGCCGAAGCACAGTGGCCGCGCTGGAGGGTTTTGCCGCCACCTGCGGGCTGCGGACCCGCAAGGTCCTGATCGGTTTTCCCAGCCATACCGAACAGGAAATCGCGCTGCTATACGACCCCGACGTGATGATGGTGGCGCATGATCCGCGCGCCACGGTCGAGGCCCCGCGCTTCGACGGCCGGCTGGAGATCGCGTTGACCGAAGATTCCGGGCCCGAGACGGCGCTTTTTTCCAAGCCCCCACTGGAAGTGGCCGTGCACCCGCTGGTCGGCGCGCCGTTCCGGTTGATCGGGGTGCATGCGAAATCCAAGGCCCCGCATGGCGCACGCGGTGCGGTGCAGGTGCGAAGGATCGGGCTGGAAAACCGCCGCAAACAATTGGCGCAGTGTCTGTGGCTGCGCCGCCGGGTCGAAGACCACCTGCGCGCGGGCGACCGGCTGGTTGTGTTGGGCGATCTGAATGACGGGCCGGGGCTGGACAGTTTCGAAGGTCCGTTCGGCCGGTCCGGGGTTGAAGTGGTGATGGGTATGGGCGGCCCGCCCGCGCTCCAGCTGCACGACCCGCATGCTTTGGCGGCGCTGCGGCACCCGCTCAGTGGCGGGCACAGCACCGCACGGTTCTACCACGCCGAGGAACGGCGGTATTTTCCGGCGCTGCTGGACTATATCCTCGTCTCGCCCGATCTGGCGGCGCAGGCGCCGCGTTGGCACATCTGGCATCCTTTCGACGACCCGGTGTGCTGGTCCACGCCCGAACTGCGACAGGCCTTGCTGGATGCGTCGGATCACTTCCCGGTGACGCTGGACTTCGCGCCCTGAACTGCCCCGTGACAGCGCGGCGCAATCGGCGCTAGGATGCCGCCATGCGTTGGACCCTTGTCGCCCTTAGCCTGATGCTGGCCGCCCCTGCCCCCGCGCAGGAGCGGGCCGCGCCCCCGTCGGACCTGTCGCAGGGGTTTGATCTGTTGGGCGAAGGCGCGCGTTTGCTGTTCCGGGGCCTCATGTCGGAGATGGAACCCGCCCTGCAGGAGATGGGCGAACAGCTTCGCGCGATGGAGCCGGTGTTGCGGTCGCTGGCCGAAATGATCGGCGACATCCGCAACTACGAAGCGCCGGTGAAGCTGCCGAACGGCGACATCATCCTGCGCCGCAAGCCCGATCCCGCCAGCGACGAGGAGGCGACAGGCGAGGTCGAGCTTTAGCCGCCCGCCGCGATCACCTTGAACACGCAAGGGTCGCTGACCAGTTCGGGGGGGGTCTGGCACAGCCCTTGCGCCACCTGCCACGCGGCCAGCACCTTGGGCACATAGGCGCGGGTTTCGGCAAAGGGCGGCACCCCGCCATTGCGCTTTACAGCGCCTTCGCCTGCGTTATAGGCCGCCAGCACCATCAGCGGGTCGCCGTCGAATTCCTTCATCAGCCAATTCAGATAGGCGATGCCGCCCCTGAGGTTCTGCACCGGGTCCTTGCTGTCGGTCACGCCGAAGCGTTCGGCGGTTGCGGGGATCAGCTGCATCAGTCCGACCGCGCCCGCGCTTGACACCGCGTCGGCCCGCCCGCCGCTTTCGATGCCCATCACCGCCAGCACCAGCGCAGGAGACACCCGCGTTCCGATCGTGGCCTTGAGGATTTCGGTGCCAAAGCTCCCCGCCATATCCTGCATCGACTGCATGCGCGGCTGCGGCACGCGCGCCCCTTCCGGCCCCTTGGTCAGCATCTCCAACGCCTTGCCGAACCGGCCCGACACCGGGCCAAGGCTGGGTGACACCTCGGCCCAATACCAGTCAAACAGGCTGGCGGTCTGGGTGGGCGGCGGTCCGCCAGCCCCCGAGGACGGGCCCTGCGCCGCTTCGGGTGCGGGCCGCGCCGCCGGGATGGCCAGCAGACGCGCCTGTTCTGCCGGGTCGATCTGCACGATCACCCGCCGCTCCCCCTTGGCGGGCGCCTTGACGCGCTTGAACGTGAAATCATTGGCAGGAAGTTCGGCCCATGCGGGAGCCCCGGCGACAAGGATACCGACCAAGGCGCCGCCCAGCCCAAGCCGCGCCCGACGGCACGCCTGCCCAACCCGATTCTGCTGCATGTCCTGCTCTGCCTTGTGATCCGGCTTTGCGCCAGTCTGCCAGAAAACCCCGACCGACCCAAGCACGCCGCGCCGAAGCGTCAAATTCGGCGGCAAACGCGGCAAAACTGCCGCGTTCCGCCACCCGCCCCCGCACGATGGATTCAGTTAACCCAGCAATTCCAATGCCTTGAACTCGTTCTCAACTTTTATGAATGGTCCGAAAATACCCAGACCCTGCCAAAGTGCTGCCACGATTGGACGGCTTTATATCCTCAAGTCAGGACGGAAGGCGGACCGGAACAGAGGCCGGGAAGATGCAGACCGAAGCGGCGAAAACGAACCGAGCAAACCCCGTTGGAGGGACACCACATGAAACTCTTCTCGCTGATCAAGAAATTTCACAACGACGAATCCGGTGCCGTGACCGTTGACTGGGTCGTGCTGACCGCCGCCATCGTGGGCCTCGGCGTCGTCGTGATGAACGTCGTGGGCGGTTCGATCGAAACCGTTGCCGGCGAAATGGCGACCAAGATCGAAGCGACCACCGTCGGCTACGGCAACTGATCCGACCCTGACCTTATAACCATCGCGGCCTGACAGACAGCCGCATCATTGCAAAGGACAAGACCATGAAACTCTTCTCGCTGATCAAGAAATTCCACAACGACGAATCCGGCGCCGTGACCGTTGACTGGGTCGTGCTGACCGCCGCCATCGTTGGCCTGGGCGTTGTCGTGATGAACGTCGTGGGCGGCTCGATCGAAACCGTTGCCGGCGAAATGGCGACCAAGATCGAATCGACCACTGTCGGCTACGGCAACTGATCTGCCATCGCCTGATCTGACCTGGCATCGGCCGCGCCCCAAGCGCGGCCTTTGTCGTAACGGGGGCGCCCTGCGGATGCCACGATAGTTCCGCACAGCCACCCCTGAAATGACACAATCCAACCCGACCATCAGGCTTGGGGCATCCTGCGGATCGTATGACCGGACAGGCGGGCGGCAAAGGAGGACATGATGATCAGCCACGTGAAAACCTTGTGTGCCAGTGAAGACGGCGCGGTGACCGTTGACTTTGTCGTGCTGACCGCCGGGGTCATCGGGCTGGCCTTGCTGTTTGTGCTGCCCGTGTTGTCCGAGGCCGTGAACTGGGGCGGGGCGATTGCCACGCTGGCCTCGCGCAGCATGGGCAACTGAGTGCCCGTGTAACGAATACTGCCGCGGCCATGGGGGCTGGTCGGCACTTCAAGGGAAATGCAGATGCGCTTGATTGCAATTGTCGTGACCGCCGCGGGCCTTGGGCTTGCAGGGTTCGGGGCCTTCAAGACCTCGGAATACATCGCCGTGACCAAGGCCCGCGAACAGGCGGCACTCCGGCGCATCGTGCCAACGGTCGAAGTGTTCGTGGCGAAAAAGCCGCTGCCCTTTGGGCATGTGCTGAAGCCGGAAGACGTGGTCGCCGTCGCCTGGCCGAAAAGCGCTGTGCCCGATGCGGCGTTCCAAGACCCTGCCGTGCTGTTCCCCGCCGATGCGCGCGGCAACCGCACCGTCATCCGCCAAATGGAAAAGTTCGAGCCGCTGCTGGCCTCCAAGGTCACCGCACCGGGCGAAGATGCTGGCCTGAAGCTGCCGATGGGCATGCGCGCCTTCAGCTTCAAGGTTGACTCGTCGTCAATCGCGGGCCTGCTGCGCGCCGGTGACCGGGTCGATGTCTATTGGACCGGCAGCAGCGCAGGTCTGGGCCCCGACCCCGCTTCGGGCGAGATCACCAAGCTGATCGAATCGAGCGTCGACGTTGTTGCCGTAGACAGCAGCACCAACGCCGACAGCGTCGGTGCGGCGCGCACCATCACGGTCGCCGCCACCCCGCAACAGGTAGCACGGCTGGCGCAGGCGCACGCGACCGGGCGTTTGGCCATGTCGCTGGTGGGAATCGGCGACACCAGCAGTGTCGAGGTCGTCGACGTTGACAAGCGCCGCTTGCTCGGGATCGAGATGGAGCAGGCCGCCCCGGTCGAGACCGCCAAGGTGTGCAGCATCAAGACCCGCAAGGGCGCCGATGTGGTCGAAATACCGATCCCCTGCACCAACTGATCCTGCCGTCCGCCGGGGCACAGCTTTCACAGGGGGGCCGCGGCCCCCCTGTTGCGTTGAGGCAGCCGTGCGACCGACTGCGCGGTGCCGGAAACTGCGCGCCTAGCCGCGGAAATGTTTGGACAGTTTCAACCCCTGCCCCTGATAGTTCGACGCAATACCCGCGCCATACAGCGTGTCCGGCACCTCGGCCATCCGTTCATAGACCAGACGCCCCACGACTTGCCCGTGCTCCAGCACAAAGGGCGCCTCGTGGCAGCGCACTTCCAACACGCCGCGGCTCCCGGCGCCACCTGCTGCGCGGTGGCCGAAGCCGGGGTCGAAAAAGCCCGCGTAATGCACGCGGAATTCGCCCACCATCGCCAGATAGGGCGCCATCTCGGCGGCGTGGTCGGGCGGTATGGTCACCGCCTCGCGGCTGACAAGGATGTAAAACGCACCGGGGTCAAGGATGATGCGGCCTTGCGCGCTCCGCACGTCTTCCCAGAACTCTGCCGGGTCATAGGCACCGATGCGGTCAAGGTCGATCACCCCGGCATGCGGCTTGGCCCGATAGCCGACCAGATCGCCCGCCGCAGGGCGCAGGTCCACCGAAAACCCCAGCCCCCCCGCAATCAAGGGAACGCCGTCCACCAGCGGTTCGCGGACGTGCAGGGCACCCAGCGCGGCATCGTCCAGCACAGCATCGCCCCGGCGCAGGCGCATCTGATTCAGCCGCATCCCGGACCGCACCAGCACGGAAAAACTGCGCGGGCAAATCTCGGCATAAAGCGGCCCGTGATAGCCTGCGGGGATGCGGTCAAACTCCACCCCGCCATCCGTGATGGTGCGCGTCAGCAGGTCCAACCGTCCGGTCGAGGATTTCGCATTCGCCACCGCCGACACATCGGCCGGCAGCGCCAGATGTTCCATCAGCGGCACGACATAGACGCACCCTTTTTCCAGCACGGCGCCGGTCGTCAGGTCCACGCGGTGCATTTCAAACTCGGCGATGCGATCGGCCACAGGGCGCCCCTGCCCGGCCAAAAACGATGCCCGCACCCGGTAAGCCACGGCACCCAGCCGCAAATCCAGGCTTGCGGGTTGCACCTGCCCGTCAACGGGGGGCCGATCTGCGGCAATCGCGCCCGCGCCCAGCATCGCCCGGATGGTCTGTGCCGGAAGCACGCCTTCAGTCATGACATCTCTCCCGGAAAAAAACAGAACCGCCCGCGCTGCTGTTCGGCAGGCGGGCGGTTCTTGTGTTGGTCGGGCCGGTGAGATTCGAACTCACGACCTTCCGCCCCCCAGACGGACGCGCTAACCAGGCTGCGCCACGGCCCGACGAGCGGGATACATACCCATATTCCGCGCAGGGGCAAGCGCGAAATCGCATTCTTTTGCGTTCAGCCCCGCGCACCGGGCGCGGTGTCCAGCCGCTGACGCAAGGCACGCATCGCACGCGCCATGTGCAGCACGACCCCGGCGTCGATCCTGCCCGGTTCCACGGCACGCAGGCGCAGCGCTATGGCGCGGGCATCAGGGACCGAGTCGGCGGATGGCAGCGGCTCGGCAGCGGTCGGGGTCGGCAGCGCAGCATCAGGCGCGGTTTCCAGCGGCGCACCTTTGACCTGCGCGATGGGTGCAAGGTCAGGCGCTTCGGTTGCGGGGACCAGGGCCGATTCGGCTGGGTCGGGCGGCGGCTCCATTTCACGCGCCGCCTCTGGCGCAATGCCCCGGAACAGCGGCATGTCGGCAAAAGGGTCGTGCGGCAAGGGCGCACGGTCTGTGTAGGCCGGGGCGGATGCGTCGCCCGGAGGCGAGGCATCGAGCATCGGCGCAGGTTCCGCATCTGTCGCAGCAGCTTCCTCGGAAACAGGCGCCCCGTCATCGGACAACTGCGTACCGGCCTCCATGGCCTCGGGCTCCGCGCCCGCACTGTTCTCCGACGGACGCGGGCCGGGCCATGCGATGATGCGGCCCTCGTCGGGCTGCGGCGCGACGCCGACCGCTGCCGTTACGTCCAGCGCATCCTCGCCCGCCCATTCCTGTTCGGCCTCGGCCACCAACGCTCGGGTCTGCGCGAGTGAACAAACGTGCCGAACCCCCTGTTCCCGCAGGATTTTTTGAACTCCGCGGATGGTCATGCCCTGATCGTGCAGCAGCAGCCGGATGCCCGCCAGCAACGCAACATCGGTCGGACGGTAATACCGCCGACCGCCCGCACGCTTGACCGGGCGGACTTGCGTGAATCGGCTTTCCCAGAACCGCAGCACATGCGCCGGCGTTTCCAGCAGATCCGCGACTTCGCTGATCGTGCGGAATGCGTCGGGCGATTTGTCCATCCGTTGGCCGCCCCTCAGCTCTTGGCGCCGGCCGCCACGCGATCCTTCATCAGGTGCGAAGGACGGAACGACAGCACGCGTCGCGGGCTGATTGGGACTTCTTCGCCGGTTTTCGGGTTGCGCCCCACGCGGGCGGCCTTGCCACGCACCGAAAACGTTCCGAACGATGATATTTTTACCGCCTCGCCAGCGACAAGCGCGTCGGAAACGTGCTGAAGGACCGATTCAACCAGATCGGCCGATTCATTGCGCGACAACCCGACCTCGCGGAATACCGCTTCGCTCAGGTCCATGCGCGTCAGAGTCTTTTCACCCATACCGTCCCCCAGGATTTTGGACGGAGCATGCGTCAGGCTATTTTCCGAGTCAATATCAATGGCTTGAGGCAGCGTTTTCATGCCTACCAGCGAAGCACCACCGCACCCCAGGCAAGGCCGCCGCCAATTGCCTCGGTCACCAGCAGGTCGCCCTGCTTGATCTGCCCGCGCGCCTTGCCGACCGACAGCGCCAGCGGGATCGACGCGGCAGATGTGTTGCCGTGATCTTGCACGGTGACCACAACCCGGTCCATCGGCAATTGCATCTTTTTTGCAGTGCCTTCGATGATGCGGATATTGGCCTGATGCGGCACGATCCAGTCAACATCGGCCGAC
>JAUXPG010000454.1 GCA_030683915.1 Gemmobacter sp. | reverse complement strand
TGGGCCCCGTGGCGCTGCTTGCTGCGGCGGCAGCGCTGGTGCTGCTGGCGCTGGCGGTGCTGCGGCGGCCCAAAGGTGCGGGGCGGCGGCGTGTAATCGTTGACGGGTCGAACGTGCTGTTCTGGAACGGCGGCACACCGGCGCTCGAAACCGTGGGGGCAGTGGTGCAGGATCTGACCGCGCGCGGATATGTGCCGGGGGTGATCTTTGATGCCAATGTCGGCTACAAGATCGGCACCCGCTATCAGGACGACGCAGAACTGGCCCATCGCCTTGGACTGCCCGACGACCGCGTGCTGGTCGTGCCGCGGGGCACCATTGCCGACACCACAATCCTGAGCGCGGCGCGCAAGATCAACGCCAAGGTGGTCACCAACGACCGTTACCGCGACTGGGTGCAGGATTTTCCCGAAGTGGCCGAACCGGGGTTCCTGATCCGGGGCGGCTTGCGCGAAGGGCGTGTCGAGCTGGAACTGACCGCCGCCTGACTTCGACACGAAGACCCGTCCCGGGCTTGGCCCGGGACCTCCTCACGGCATCGGCACCATTCAAAACGGGGGGCGGAGGCCCCGGCGCAAGGCCGGGGCGGGGGTGCACGGCTTACCGCCCCCGCCGCTTGACGCCGCCGCGTTGCCCTGGCCGCCCGGCGGTGGAACGGCCGCGCGATTTCACTGCGTCCTCCACGGCTTCGTCCACGACGGATTGGCGCGCCATGGGATCGTCGGCAATGGCCAGTTCGACCGCTTCCAACCGCTTGACCTCGTCCCGCAGGCGCGCCGCCTCCTCGAATTCCAGGTTCTCGGCGGCCTTGCGCATTTGCAGGCGCAGCGCCTCCAGATGGGCGGCAAGGTTTTGGCCGACCAACGGCTTGTTGACCTTGGTCGTGATGCGGCTTTGGTCAGTGTCGCCCTGCCATAGCCCGGCCAGCACATCATCGACGTTCTTCTTCACCGTGGCAGGCGTGATGCCATGCTGCAGGTTATAGGCCGACTGCTTTTCGCGCCGACGGTTGGTTTCGCGCAAAGCGCGCTCCATGCTGCCGGTGATGCTGTCGGCATACATGATCACGCGGCCCTCCGCGTTGCGCGCCGCGCGTCCGATGGTCTGCACGAGCGAGGTTTCCGACCGCAGGAACCCTTCCTTGTCAGCGTCCAGAATGGCGACCAGCCCGCATTCCGGAATGTCCAGCCCTTCGCGCAGCAGGTTGATGCCGATCAGCACGTCGAACGCCCCAAGGCGCAGGTCGCGCAGGATTTCGATGCGTTCGATGGTGTCGATGTCGGAGTGCATGTAGCGCACGCGCACGCCCTGTTCGTGCAGATATTCGGTCAGATCCTCGGCCATGCGTTTGGTCAGCGTGGTAACCAGCACGCGCAAGCCCCGCGCCGCGACGCGCTTCACCTCGTCGAGCAAGTCGTCCACCTGCGTCTTGACCGGGCGGATTTCCACTTCGGGGTCCAGCAGGCCGGTGGGCCGGATCACCTGTTCGGCGAACACGCCACCGGCCTGTTCAAGTTCCCATTTCGACGGGGTGGCGGACACGAACACCGATTGCGGGCGCATCGCATCCCATTCCTCGAACTTCAAGGGGCGGTTGTCCATGCAACTGGGCAGACGGAACCCGTGTTCCGCCAGTGTCATCTTGCGACGGAAGTCACCTTTGTACATGCCGCCGATCTGCGGCACCGACACGTGGGATTCGTCGGCAAAGACGATGGCGTTGTCGGGGATGAATTCGAACAGCGTGGGCGGTGGTTCACCCGGGGCCCGCCCGGTCAGATACCGCGAATAGTTCTCGATCCCGTTGCAGACGCCCGTCGCCTCCAGCATTTCCAGATCGAAGTTGCAGCGCTGTTCCAACCGTTGCGCCTCGAGCAATTTGCCTTCGTCGTTCAGTTGCTTCAACCGCTGGTGCAACTCGGTGCGGATGCCCTTGATCGCTTGTTGCAAGGTCGGACGCGGGGTGACGTAGTGCGAATTGGCGTAGATGCGGATCTTTTCGAACGTGTCGGTCTTGGCGCCGGTCAGCGGGTCGAATTCGATGATCGCTTCCAACTCCTCGCCAAAGAAGGAAAACCGCCAGGCGCGGTCCTCAAGGTGGGCCGGCCACACCTCCACCACGTCGCCGCGCACGCGGAAGGCCCCGCGCTGGAACCCGGCGTCATTGCGCCGGTACGCCTGCGCGACCAGTTCATTGATGAAGCCGCGCTGGTCGTACAACTGGCCAACGGCCATGTCCTGCGTCATGGCGGAATAGGTTTCGACCGAACCGATGCCATAGATGCACGACACCGAGGCCACGATGATCACGTCATCCCGTTCCAGCAGCGCACGGGTGGCCGAGTGGCGCATCCGGTCGATCTGTTCGTTGATCTGGCTTTCCTTCTCGATGAAGGTGTCGGTGCGCGCGACATAGGCCTCGGGCTGGTAATAATCGTAGTAGGAGACAAAGTATTCCACCGCGTTGTCGGGGAAGAACTGCTTGAATTCGCCATAAAGCTGCGCGGCCAGCGTCTTGTTGGGCGCGAGGATGATGGCCGGGCGCTGTGTCGCCTCGATCACCTTGGCCATGGTAAAGGTCTTGCCGGTGCCGGTGGCACCCAGAAGAACCTGATTCTGGTCGCCCGCCTGCAATCCGGCCACCAGTTCGGCAATCGCGGTGGGCTGGTCACCCGCCGGCTCGAACGTCGTGTGCAACACGAACCGGCGCCCGCCTTCCAGCTTGGGGCGGGTCAGCACGTCGGGGCGCGGATCGGGCGCGTTGGTGTTGTTGTGCGGCATGGGTGATTCCCTTCGCCGCACAAGGTCGGTCGCTTTTTGTTCCCGTTCAAGGGGCGTTGTCGGGCGCCCTGACGGTCTGCGCCACCTTTCGCGCGCGCAACAGCGTGAACACCCCGGCACCCACGACAATGGCGGTGCCCAGCATCACGTTGGGGCGCAGCACCTCGCCAAAGAGCGTGACCCCCAGCACCGACG
>JAUXPG010000453.1 GCA_030683915.1 Gemmobacter sp. | reverse complement strand
CACGCCCAAGGGCCGCAACGCGCCCACCGCCTCGAACACCCGGAACTGCACCCCGATCTGATGCAGCGTCAACCCCAGCGTCAGGCCTGCGATTCCGGCCCCGGCAATCAATACGGTCATGGCGCGCCTCCTGCGAGGCCGCAGGATAGCGGGGTGCGGGGCGGCTGACCAGCCGTCCGCCGCTCAGCTGCCCGCCACCTGCACCACCACATTGCCGATCCCGCCCGCTTCCACCCGCAGGTGCGCCAAGGCGATGTCGGCCAGCGCAAAGGTCGCGCCGATGGCCACCTGCAGCCGGTCGGCATGGGAAGCGACAAAGCCGATAGCCTCGGCCCGCGCGGCAGGCGGCAGGTTGAACCCCTGCACAAACCGCAGGTTCGCACCCTTCGACGCGAAGGCGTAGTAAGGCAGCACCGGCTGGGGATTTGAACTGCAAGAATACGAAGCGATCCAGCCGTTCGACGCGATCACCGCCGCGTCGGTGGCCAGATTGGCGGCGAAGTCGACCTCGATGATGCGGTCAACCCCCGCCCCGGCGGTCAGGTCCAGCACCCGCGCGGCCACATCTTCGGCCCGCCGGTCGATCACGGTATCCGCACCCGCCGCCCGCGCATGCGCCGCCCCTTCGGGGCCGCCCACGGTGGCGATGACCCGCGCGCCAGCCAACCGGGCCATCTGCACCGCCAGATGCCCGACCGCCCCGGCGCCGCCCTGCACCAGCACGGTCTGCCCCGCCACCGGACCGTCGGCAAAGACGCAGCGATGCGCGGTCATCGCGGGCACGCCCAGACAGGCGCCTTCGGCCATGCCGAACGGGGCGGGCAGAGGCACCGCCTGCGCCGCGTCGATGGCGATCAGTTCCGCCGCCGTGCCGAACGCGCGCCCCAGCGTGCCATAACCGCCTTGCGCGTTGAACAGCCACACGCGTTCGCCGATGCGCGCCGGGTCAACTCCGGCGCCCACAGCGGTGATCACCCCCGCGCCGTCGCAGTGGGGCACGATCAGATCATGCCCCATCGCCATGCCGCCCCAGCCTGCGCGGCGTTTCACATCCGCCGGGTTGATGCCGGACGCCTGCACCCCCACCAGCACCTCGCCCGGCCCCGGAACGGGATCGGGCAGGGTTTCCAGCGCCAGAACCTCGGCTGCAGGCCCCGTGCGGCGATAGACCGCCGCGCGCATCAGGCGGTCACAAGCCGGATGTGGCGCACCGCCTGTCGCAGCGCCGACACCAGCCGGTTCTGCCCGCGCACAAGCTGGGTCTGGGCAAAGCCCAGCGTGTCGCGGTGCTGGTCCAGTTCGGTGGCGGTGGCGATGGTGGGCAGGGCGGGAACGGTGATGGCCGGGTCATGCCGGAACCGCGCCTCGCGGCAGAAGTTGATCGGCACGAGGATGCGCGCCAGATCCTGAATGACCGTGTTCGCCTTGGCTGCCGGAATCGTGCCCGATGCCACGCCCTTGTGGAACCCATCAAGCGCGGCCAGCAATGCCTCGGCCGCGGCCTTGGACGGGGCAAGGTCGAACCTGTCGCCCGCCTTGGCCTGATAGCTCGCGATGGTGCCCAGAAACTCCATGGCCGTCGCGCGCCAGTCAAACGGCAGCACGGCAGAGTTGGCCGTCCGCAGGATGGCAAGCAGATAGACCTTGATGTCGCGGAACAGGATGTCGCGGTCCGCGATTTCCAAGGTGTCGTTTTCGGTGTGCCACGCGATGTTGGCCCCGCAGCCGCCGACGCCGTAATAGCCTTTTTCCTCGCGCAGGCTGTCCGACATGGTGGAGGACAGCATGAAATAGCTGCTGATCCCGATGTTGTTGAACGAATAGTCCCCCGCGCGGTGCGGGCGTTCGCCGTGCGCGACCTTGCCCGCAACCTCCGAAATGACCTCGGAAATCAGGGTGTCGGTTTCGCTCATGCGGCTGAGGTTGTTGAACTCGGTCGCCCAGCGGCAGCCGGGGCTGTCGCAGTTGACCTGCGCGACGCAGTTTTCCTCCAGATCAATCGCGAAGCGGTCGGAAAACCATGTGGACCCGGCGTAACGCCCGGTGGAATGCCCCGGCCACCAGCAGATCCGGACCGAGCGCTTCAGCTTGTCGCGGTTGGCCCACAGCACGCGGGCGATTTCCAGCATCGCCGCGTCGCCGACGGCGTTGTCGCCCACGCCCACATCCCAACTGTCCAGATGCCCGTGCAGCAGCACGTATTTTTCGGGCTCCTCGGTGCCGGGAATGAACACTTCGGGCAGCTTCGAGGTGAACCAGCCTTCTTCCATTTCGGTGAAGATGGTGACTTCGCCGCCTGTCTTGGCCAGTTCGCGCAGCGCCTGCCCGTCGGGCTGGTTGATGGCGAGGGCGGGAATTGTGGGTTTGCGCGGCAGGTCGTCCAGATCGGGGACGCCCCAGATCGAGGTGCAGATGCCCCAGTGGATATCGACGCCGGGGTTGATGGCGATGACGCCGATGGCACCCATTTCCTGAAACTGCTTGACCATCACCGGGCTGGCGAAACCGTCGGAGATGACGATGTTGCCTTGCGCCCGCGCGGCGGCGGCGCCGGAGCTGTCGAACCGGCGGTCGAACATGTCGTCGATGTCGTCAATGGCGTTGGCGGCGATGTAGACCAGCTTGCCCGTGACCCCGGTGCGCGCGTCGGCGGAATAGGCCGGGGGTTTGGCCCGCATCACGCGGCCGCCCACTTCGACGCGCGCCTGACCGGGAAGCGACAGATAGAGCGAAGGTTCATGCACCGTCACCGGCACCCCGTGGCGCGACAGGCGTGACACGACCTCATCCATGCCGCGGTTCACATCGGTCGGGTGCTCCCGCTTGAAGGTCGCGAAACTTTCGATCAGCGCCCAGGGCTCGTCCATTGTGACGGCGCCGAGGATGGCGGATTCGGTCGGGGTCATACTGTCCTCCATATCTGTTTCATCTGGTGAAACATGGTTTCAGTTTATGCCCTGACGCTGACACCCGGCGGGTGATTCGGCAAGCCCGTGTTCAGACCAGCGGGCCGACCCCCAGCTTGCGCGAAATCTCGCGCCCCGCAGCCCGCGCCAGTTCGAGGTATTGCGCCTGACGCGAATCGTCTAAGCGGACGATGGCACCCGCAACCGAGATGGCGGCAACCACGTCGCCTGCCGCGTTGCGGATGGGGGCGGCGACGGAAAAGGCGCCCTCGTCCAGATCGTTGACCGAAATGTTGAAGTCCTGCGCCCGGATCAGTTCCAGCCGGTCGCGCAGTTCGATCGGATCGGTGATGGTGTCGTCGGTGTAGCGGGGCAGGGGTTCGGACAGCACGGCGTTGCGCACGGTGTGCGGCGCCCATGCCAGCATCAGCATCGACCCGCCCCCGGCGTGCAGCGGCCCGTGCCGCCCGGCCAGCGCAAAGATGCGGATGGCGTGGCGCCCGGCCAGCGTGGCGACGACCAGCGATTGCTGGCCCTCGCGCACGATGAGGTTGATGTTTTCCGACGTTTCTTCGCGCAGGCGCTCCATCACCGGGCGCGCGGCAGCCAACAGCATGTTCTGGTGCCCCGCGCGTTCGCCCAGAACCCCCATGCGGTAGCCAAGTGAATAGACCGGCTGGTCGCCTTCGCGCACGACAAAGCCGCGCTGTTCCAGCGTGTTCAAAAGGCGGAAGACGATGGTTTTCGTCAGGCCTAACCGTTTGGCCAAGGCGGTGACGCCTTGGCGGGGTTGTTCGGCAAGTGCCTCAAGCGTCAGCAAGGCGCGGTCGACAGCGGCAATCGTGTAATCGTTCTGGTCAGTCATGCTGGCTGGCCCCTCGTGCTGTTCGTGACGCTTGCCATGACGGCGATTCGGTGCATATTATCATAATACAGAAACAGCGTTTCATCTAGTGAAACATGCGGGGAGGTCGCCATGAAGATCGCCTATGTTGTTCCCGGACCGATGTCGAAAGGGCCGATGGGCCTTGCAGAGATGCAGCGCCGTGAGGGGTTGCTGAACGGGTGGGCCTTTGCGGGAACGCAGGTGCGCGTGATCGACGTGCCACATGGCCCGGCTTCGATCGAATCCGCCTATGAGGAAATGATCGCGATTCCGCCGACGCTGGATCTGATCATGCAGTGCGAACGCGATGGCTATGACGCCTGCATCATCGGGTGTTTCGGTGATCCGGGGCTGGAGGCCGCGCGCGAACTGGTGAAAATTCCGGTCATCGGCCCCTGCGAAAGCGCCATGCTGACCGCCGCGGGGCTGGGCCACAAGTTTGGCGTTCTGACCATTTTCGACAGCCTGATCGCCGGGCAGGAGTTGCTGGCGCACAAGGCGGGGGTCGCGTCGAAACTGGGGTCGGTGCGGGCGACGAACATTCCGGTGCTGGACCTGATGAAAGACCCCGCACGCACCAAGGCGCGACTGATCGAGGTTGCCACCCAGTGCGTGCAGCAGGACCGCGCCGACGCGCTGCTGTTCGGCTGCATGACGATGTCATTTCTGGACATGGGCGACGAGGTCGGCGCCGCCGTCGGTGTGCCGGTGGTCAATGCCGGGCGCTGTGCGCTCAAGCATGCGGAAATGCAGGTTTCGATGGGCCTGTCCCATTCCAAGAAAGCGTGGCCAACCCCCGCCAAGATGCAGGCCGGAAAAACCGCCGCAGAGATCCGTGTGGCCTGACGCCACCCGGAAAAGACAGTCCAACAGGAGAAGTATGCAATGCAGTCCCTACTGAGAGCGACCGCGTGGGTCGCCCTGACGGCAGCCGCAGGCATCATGCCAGCCATGGCCGATCCGATCCGAACCATCAACCTGTTCACCCGTCCGCAGGCCGCCCAGCCTTCGGAGTACCAGTTCGTCGAGCTGATCGCGCAAGAATGGCGCAAGCTGGGGCTGGACGTGAACGTGCAGGTCATGCCGTGGGAACAGATGTCCGAAATCGTGTGGTTCAAGCGCGATCAGTGGGACACCACCGCCTGGCAGATGGTGGGCCGCCCTGAACGGTCGGACCCCGACGAGATCGTGTTCAACCTGTTCCACACCTCGACGGCGGAAAAGGGCTTCAACTTTATCGGCTACAACAACCCCGCCTATGACGCGCTGGTGGAAAAGCAGCGGGCCGAACTGGACCCCGAGGCACGCAAGGCCCTTGTGCGCGAGGCGCAGGCCATTCTGGCCGCCGACCAGCCCAACATGATGCTGGTGCACCCGAAATCGACCTATGTTTACAACGCCGCGGTGTGGAAGCCCGAGTCGGTGGTGGACCAGGGCGGCATCGGTATCCGCAACACCTGGACCTACATGTCGTTGGACCCGGCGGGCGACAAGCGCGACATCGTGCTGAATTCTTCGGACACCGTGCGCGCGATCAACCCGCTTTACATTTCGGGCGGCACTGACAGCTGGATCACCGAACTGCTGTGGGATCGTCTGATGCGCGTGGGGCCGGATGGCCTGCCGCAACTGTGGGCCGCTTCGGCCTTTGAGTGGATCGACACCACCACCATCAAGGTTACGCTGCGCGAAGGCATGAAGTGGCACGACGGCCAGCCGGTGACGGCGGAGGACGTGAAGTTCAGCTTTGAAGCGGCGGGTTCGGGCGAGGCGCCGATGTATGGCCCCTTCGTGCGCAACATCACCGGCATCGAAACCAGCGGCAACGACATCACCTTCAAGCTGGCCAACCCCTCGGCCGCGTTCCTGACCGCGAGCCTTGCCAAGATCAACCTCATTCCCAAGCACATCTGGGAACCCGTGATCGAGGACCAGAAAACCAAGGACACCAACGCGGAATCCTATCAGGAAGCCACCCCCATCGGGTCGGGTCCGTTCAAGTTCACCTCGTGGACTGCGAACGAAGAGGTCGTGCTGTCGGCCAACGCCGACCACTTCAACAAGCCAAAGGCCGACCGCTGGATCCTGCGGATCGTGCCGAACGTCGAAGCCGCGCTTGGCATGCTGAAATCGGGCGAGATCAACTTTCTGGCCGATTTCCCCGGTGACCCGTCGGTGCTGAACGCCGCCGCCGCCGCCGACCCGAACCTGAAGGTGGTGTCCACCGTCGACATCGGGTTCCGCTATGTCGCGTTCAACCACCGTCGTGCCCCGTTCAATGATGCCGCGTTCCGCAACGCGCTGTCGGCGGCGGTAGACCGCCGGCTGATCGTCGGCGCGGCCTTCAAGGGCTTTGCGGTGCCGTCGAACTCGGTCGTCTCGCCTGCGCTGGCCTTCTGGCACAACGAGGAGACCGGCAAGATGGAAACCGGCGTGGACAAGGCCAAGGCCATGCTGGCCGCGGCTGGCTATACGCTGGAAGGTGGCAAGCTGCACTATCCCGCCGGCGTCACCGAGACGCTGAAGTAAGACGCGCAAAGGCGGGACAGGACGATGAAGGCTTTCTCCGCGATCGGCGCGCGCGTGATTCAGACACTGTTTGTGCTCTGGGCTGTGGTGACGATCCTATTCTTCCTGTTCCGCCTGATGCCGGGCAGCCCGCTGGCTGCCTATATCGACCCGAACTTCACCCCCGAACAGCAAGACGCGCTGATGGCGCGGTTCGGGTTGGACAAGCCCTTGTGGCAGCAATATTTCATCTATCTGGGCAATCTGCTGCAGGGCGATCTGGGCGAAAGCTTCTTTTATCGCACCTCGGTTGCCGACCGTATCTTTGCGTTGTTGCCCAACACGCTGATCCTGACGTTCTCCTCGTTGATCCTTGCCTATGGCATCGGGGTGCTGGCCGGGGCCTACCTTGCGTGGAAGCGGGGCGGCGCGGTGGAACAGATTGCCATTCCGCTGGTCCTGACGACACGCGCGATGCCGGAGTTCTGGTTGGGGATGATCCTGCTGGCGGTGTTCAGCTTTTCGCTGGGCTGGTTTCCGGCGGGCGGCACGCGGCCACCGGGGGCGGATTACCCGACGCTGTGGTCGCTTTACACCTCGGCGGATTTCTGGCGGCACATGACGCTGCCGGTGCTGACGCTGGCGATCTATGCCCAGGGTCTGCCGCTGCTGTTGATGCGGTCGAACATGCTGGATGTGATGAAGGAAGATTTCGTCACCATGGCGCGCATCAAGGGATTGTCGAGCTATTCCGTGGTGATCCGCCATGCGGCGCGCAATGCGCTGCTGCCGGTGATGACCAGTTTCGCCATCGCGGTCGGGTACCAGATTCAAGGCAACGTGGTGGTGGAAACCGTGTTCTCGTGGCCGGGCCTTGGCCGCGAGTTGGTGCGTGCGGTGTCGGCTTCGGACTATCCGCTGGCGCAGGGCGCGTTCCTGATGATCGCGGTGGTGGTGATTGCGATGAATCTGGTGGCCGACCTGCTTTATGCCGTTCTTGACCCGAGGGTGACCCGTGAATAGCCGCCGTCCGTTGCGCTTGCGCCTGCCGACGCATGATCCGTTGGCGCTGGTGGGTCTTGGCATCTATGCCGTGTTCATCGTGGTTGCCGTGCTGGCCCCGGTGATCGCGCCCTATGATCCCACCGAAATCCTGTTCACCCCGAACTACGATCTGGCCGCAGACCGCCGGCCGGGGGAAGACGGGTTCCTGATGGGCACGACGACCATGGGGCGCGACCTGTTTTCGCAACTGGTCTGGGGGTCGCGGTCGGCGCTGCTGATCGGGCTGACGGCGGCGTTCATGGTGGCGCTGATCGGGTCCATCGTGGGTGTGGTCGCGGGGTATTTCGGCGGATGGGTCGATACCATCCTGATGCGGTTGGCCGATGTGGCGTTCGGCATCCCGTTCCTGCCCTTTGTCATCGTGCTGGCCGCCTTTCTGGAGCCGTCGATCTGGAACGTCGTGTTCGCCATGGCGCTGGTCTTGTGGCGCGACACGGGGCGGGTGATCCGCAGCCAGACGCTGACGCTGCGCACGCGGGTCTATGTCGAGGCGGCGCGGGTTTCGGGGTCGTCCGACCTCAAGATCATCCTGCGGCATGTGGTGCCCAACATCCTGCCGTTGTCTTTCCTTTATGGGTCCATCGCCATCGGCTGGGCCATCCTCACCGAAGCCTCGATCAGCTTTCTGGGCTTTGGCGACCCGAAATCCATCAGCTGGGGCTTCATGCTGCAAGATGCCTTTGCCAGTCAGGCGCTGTCGAAGGGGGCCTATTACTGGTTCCTGCCGCCCGGCGTGCTGATCATCCTGATCGTCTCGGCCGGGTTCTTCATCACCCGCGGCTATGAGCAGATCCTTTTCCCGAAGCTGGACCGATGAGCGAACCG
Organism: Gemmobacter sp.; assembly: GCA_030683915.1. Taxonomy (GTDB): domain Bacteria; phylum Pseudomonadota; class Alphaproteobacteria; order Rhodobacterales; family Rhodobacteraceae; genus Wagnerdoeblera. The sequence continues at coordinate 5,577 of JAUXPG010000453.1, read as the reverse complement.
CTGCTTTCCATCCGCAACCTGTCCATCGCCTACAAGGTCGGCCGGGCCGAGGTGACGGCGGTGGACCGTGCCAGCTTTGATCTGGGGGCCGGGTCCATTCTGGGGCTGGTCGGGGAATCGGGCTGCGGCAAGACCACGCTGGCGCGGTCGCTGACGCGGGTGCTGTCGGACAATGCGCGCATCGCGGGCGGGCAGGCGATGTTCATGGGGCGCGACCTGATGGCGCTGACCGACCGGCAGATGAACGCGCACCGCTGGCGCGACATTGCGTTCATCCCGCAGTCGGCGATGAACAGCCTTGACCCGGTCTATACCGTGGGCAGCCAGTTGGCCGAGGTGCTGACCCGGCGCGGCGGGCTGACACGGGGTGACGCGCGCAAGCGGTCGGAAGAATTGTTCGAATGGGTCGGGATCGAAACGAACCGGCTGGGCGATTACCCGCACCAGTTTTCGGGGGGCATGCGGCAGCGCGTGGCGATTGCGCTGGCGCTGGCGCTGAACCCGAAGCTGGTGATCGCGGATGAACCCGTGACGGCGCTGGATGTGATCGTGCAGCGCCAGATTCTGGACCAGTTGAAGGAACTCCAATCCCGGTTGGGGATCTCGGTGATCCTTGTCACGCATGACATTTCGGTGGTGGCCTATGTCTGCGACCGGGTGGTGGTGATGTATGCGGGCCGCGTGGCCGAGGCCGGGCCGATGGCGGCGAGCCTGACCGAACCGGCGCATCCCTACACGATGGGTTTGCGCAACGCCTTTCCAGACCTTGCCGGCGCGGCGGGCGTTCTGACGCCGATCGAAGGTGCGCCGCCCAACCTGATGCGCCCGCCGCCGGGGTGCCGGTTCGCGCCGCGTTGCCCGTTTGCCCAAGCCCGCTGCACCGCCGCTGACCCCGATCCGGTGGATATCGGCGGCGGCCATATCGTTGCCTGCCACCGCTGGGCCGAGGCGGCCGCCTTGCGCGTGCGGTCCGGGCAGCCCGACACATGGATGGCCCCCGCATGAGCGACGCCCCCCTGATCCGCGTTACGGGTGCGCGGTTGCATTACCACGTTGGCGGCGCGCTGGCGGCGTTGCGCGGGCGCGCGCAGGTGGTCAAGGCGGTGGACGGGATCACCTTTGATTTGCACCCCGGCGAAAGTGTGGGGCTGCTGGGTGAATCCGGCTGCGGCAAAACCTCGACCGGGCGGATGCTGTTGAAGCTGGACGCGCCGACCGACGGCAGCATCACCTTTGACGGGGCCGACATCACGGGGCTGAAGGGCGATGCCCTGCGCCGGTTCCGCACCCGCGCGCAGATGATTTTCCAGAACCCGTTCGAGGCGCTGAACCCGCGGTTCACCATCCGCGCCGCGCTGGCCGAGCCATTGGAAAACGCCCGCATCCCAAAGGCCGAGCATGAGCCGCGCATCCACCGCGTGATGGAACTGGTGCGGCTGCCCGACCCCGACCAGTTTCTTGACCGCTTTCCGCACCAGTTGTCCGGCGGACAGTTGCAGCGCATCGTGATGGCGCGGGCGCTGATCCTGGATCCGGTGTTCGTGGTGGCAGATGAGCCGGTTTCGATGCTGGACGTGTCGGTGCGCGCCGGTGTGCTGAACGTGTTCCGCGAGGTGCGCGCGCGGATGGGGTTGACGGCGATCTATATCAGCCACGACCTCGCCTTGGTGCGCTATGTCTGCGAACGCACCATCGTGATGTATCTGGGCCGGATCGTCGAGGATGGCCCGACCGAAGATATCGTCCGAGACCCCCTGCACCCTTACACAAAGGCGCTGGTCGCTGCCGTGCCCGTCCCGCACCCCGATCAAAGCCACGCGCCGCTGCCCATCGGGCGCGGGGCGCCCGACAGCCGCAACCCGCCGTCCGGCTGCACCTTCCGCGACCGCTGCCCGGCCGCGCATGCCCGCTGCGCCACCGATGCGCCCGGCCCGACCCGCGTCGGCGCCCGCATCGTTCATTGTCACCTGTACGACCGCGCCGAATAAGGAGCGACCATGACCGTTTCCCAAGAACCCGCCACCTTTCAGGCGCCCCGCCTGTGCGACCCGATCACGCTGGAAATCATCCAGGGCGCCATCATGGCGGCGCAACGGGAAATGGAGGCTTTGATCGAGCGCACGGCCATTTCCGCCTTCATCCGCGAGAAAAAGGATTTCTATACCGCCCTGTTCGACGAACGCGGCGTGATGGCGGTTGGGTCGATGGTGCCGATCTTTGGCGACATCACCACCCCGGTGTTCGAGCATTTCCCGATCGAGACGATGCGGCCCGGCGATCTGTACTGGTATAACGACTGTTACGGCAGCTATGGCGCCGTCAGCCATTCCAACGATCAGGTCCTGTTGATGCCGGTGTTCCACGGCGACCGGCTGTGTGCCTTTGTGATGTCCTGGGCGCATTTCGCCGATATCGGCGGGATGCGCGCCGGGTCGATCAGCCCGGATGCCACGGAAATCTGGCAGGAAGGCATCATCATTCCGCCGACCAAATTGATTGACCAAGGCGTGACCAACGAGGCCGCGCTGGCGATCTTTCACCGCAATTCGCGTTTCCCCGAGCAAAGCATCGGCGACATGTCGGCGCTGATGGCCAGCGTGGTGCTGGGGTCTGCCCGGGTGGCCGAGATTGTGGAGCGGTTCGGCGCCGACGTGGTGTCGGATGCGTTGGCGCAATTGCTGGACCGCACGCGGCGGTTGGTGCGGCGGCGCTTGGCCGAGACGTTTGATTACGGCACCCACCGCTTTACCGATGCCATCGACAGCGACGGGCATGGCAACGGTCCGTTCCACCTGCGCTTTGCCATCATCCGCGAAAAGGGGCCGGATGGTCAGGACCGTTTCATCTTTGATGCGACCGAGACCGACGATCAGGCGCCGGGCCCGGTCAACCTGTTGATGAACCGTTCCATTCCCGGCATGGCGCTGGGGCTGTTCTATCTGGGTGGTGATCCGTCGCAGGTGTGCAATGCGGGCGGCCCGCTGGCGCTGGACGAGGTGCGGCTGCGCGAAGGGTCGTTGGTCAAGCCGCGCTGGCCTGCGCCGCTCGGCATGCGGGGGCTGACGATGATGCGCGTGCTCGCCACCCTGAACGGGCTGGTGAACGCCGCTGGCGGGCAGGCCCCGGCGGCGCATGCGGCCTATGTGGTGGCGTTGATCCGCGGCAAATACACCGAGAACAACGTGCAGAAGCCATTCTTGCTGGCCGATGGCATCGGGGTTGGCTATGGCGCGCGCGCCTTTGCCGACGGGATTGATGCGGTCTATTTCGTGGCGCAGGAAAACTACCCGATCGAGTTCACCGAACTTGGCTATCCGGTGCGGTTCATCAACTACGGCATGGTTTGCGACAGCGGCGGTCCGGGGCAGTTCCGGGGCGGGGCTGGCATTTTGCGGGAATACGAAATCCTTGCCGATACCGCGATGTTGGGCGTGCGGATCGACGGCGTGGTAAACCCGCCGTGGGGCATCAAGGGCGGCCAGTCGGGCCGGACGGGCCGTGTGATCCTGAACCCCGGCACGCCGCAGGAGCGGGTGCTCAAGCCGCTGTCGGATGGCAACATGCTGAAAAAGGGCGATGTGGTCCGGTTTGAAACCGGGGGCGGGGGCGGTTACGGCCACCCCTATGACCGCGACCCCGAGCGCGTGGCCGAAGATGTGCGTGCCGGTATCGTCAGCGTGTCCGCTGCGGCCACGGATTACGGCGTGGTCATTGCAGGCCACAAGGTGGACGCCGAAGCCACCGCCCGTCTGCGCGCCAACCGTCCTGCCGCCAAGGCCTTTCATCGCGGAGGTTACGTCGATGCCCTCTGATACCCTGACGCATGCCAACCCTTTGACGGGGCTGACCGTCGCTGTCGATATCGGCGGCACCTTTACCGATGTGGCGCTGATGGACCGCGAGACCGGGCAAACGTGGCGGGCCAAGACGCCGTCGCGCCCCGAGGACCCTTCGGTGGCGTTTCTGGCGGGCATCACGCTGGCGCTGGAGGATGCCGGCCGCAAGGCGCCGGACCTGACGCAGGTCCTGCATGGCACCACGGTCGCCACCAACATGATCCTTGAAGGCAAGGGCGCGCGCGCGGCTTTGGTGGCAACGCGCGGGTTCCGGCATGTGCTGGCCATCGGGCGGCAGGACATTCCGCGCAAGGCGAACCTGTATAACTGGGTGAAGCCCGAACGCCCGGTTCCCGCGTCGCGCATCGTCGAGGTGACCGAACGCATCCTTCCGGGCGGCATCGTGGACACCCCGCTGGACGAGGCGTCGGTGATCGCGGCGGCGGATGCGTTGCGCGCGATGGACGTGCAGGCGGTGGCGGTGTGCCTGATGCATTCCTTTGCCAATCCCGTGCACGAATCGCGTGTGGCGCAGATGCTGCGCGACCTGTTGCCGGGCGTGGCCGTTACCGCCTCGTGCGATGTGTTGCCGGTGGTGCGCGAATATGAACGTTCGTTGGCTTCCGTGCTGAATGCCATCGTGATGCCGGGGGTCACCCGCTATGTCGGGCGGCTGGAGGACCGGCTGAAGGCCGAAGGCGTGCCGGGGCCGCTGCTTCTGATGCAATCCAATGGCGGGGTGGCGGGGGCGGACAAGATCCGAACCGCACCGGCGTTGACCGCGCTTTCCGGGCCGGCGGCAGGCGTGGTGGGGGCGGTTGCCGTCGCGGCGGCCTGCGGTATTTCCGACATCATCACCGTGGATATCGGCGGGACGAGTGCGGATATCGCGCTGATCGCGGGAGGCAAGATCGGGCTGACGCAGCAAGGCCAGATTGGGGAATGGCCGTTGCCTTTGCCGATGGTGGACATGGTGACCATCGGGGCGGGCGGCGGATCGCTGGCGCGGGTGGCGGATGGCAAGCTGTCGGTCGGGCCGCAGAGTGCCGGTGCCAACCCCGGCCCCGCCGCCTATGGCAAGGGCGGCACCGAAGCGACCGTAACCGATGCCCATGTCGTGCTGGGCCACCTGCCGGCGCGGCTGCTCGGTGGCCGGATGGGACTTGATGTCGCCGCTGCGCGCGCGGCCGTGCTGGGCGGGGTGGCCGACCCGCTTGGCCTTGCGGCGGAAGATGCGGCGCGGGGTATTCTGGCCATTGCCGACAACCATATGGTCGGCGCCGTGCGGGTGGTGTCGGTGGAGCGCGGGCACGATCCGCGCGCCTTCACGCTCGTGCCGTTCGGCGGGGCCGGGCCGTTGCATGGCTGCGCGTTGGCCGAATTGCTGGGCATTTCGCGTGTGCTGATCCCGCCTGCCCCCGGTATCCTGTGTGCCGATGGTCTGTTGGCGGCGGATCTGAAGGCCGAATTCTCTCAGGCGCTGCCGCGGGCCGGGGCCGCTGATGTGGCGCAGGCGCTGCCGTATCTGGACGCGCTGGAGGCGCAGGCGGCGGCGTGGTTCGATGCCGAAGGCGTGCCGCCCGCAGACCGGCGCACCGCCCGTGTTGCGCTGATGCGCTATCGCGGACAGGGCGCGGAGTTGGCCGTGGCGTGGACCGACAGCCGCGACGGGCTGGAGGCGCATTTCCAGACCGCGCACAAGGCGCTCTATGGCTTCAACCTGACTGCGCCGATCGAGCTT
>JAUXPG010000450.1 GCA_030683915.1 Gemmobacter sp. | reverse complement strand
AGGATCGCGAACCCTATCAGCGATACGGTCATTCCAGCGACCCCTTCGCGGCGTGGGCGTCGCGGTCCAGCCCGGCGAACGCGCGCAGCACCAGCACCACCGCCACGACCGTGGCCAGCCACGCAAGCCCCGCCATCACCCCCGCCAGCGGCCAGAGCGGCAGTTGCAGTGACCCGGTCGCGGCTTCGGACCGATGGAGGATCTGCGCCTGCACCCCCATCCGCCAAGCAATGAACGCAAGCGCCGCCACTGTGGACAGCAGGATCACAATCCGATGCACCCGCCGCGCCCGCCCATGCAGCCGGTCGGTCATCAGCCCGATGGCAAGGTGGCTTTCGGCGCGCGTCGCCAGCGGCAGGGCGGCAAACACTGTCAGCCCCATCATCAGTTCGGAAATCTCGTAGCCGCCTTGCAGCGGGGCATTGAACAGGTAACGCCCTGCCACGTCGATCACGGTCACTGCCGCCATGGCGATCAGCGCCAGACTGATCACGCCTTCAAGCACGCGTTCGGTCCAGCGCCAGAGCCCGCCCACCGGGGTCAGTTCCCGGCTTTGACGGCCGCCTGTTGCGCGAGGTAATAGTCCAGCGCAGCAGCGGCATCGATGCCCTTGGCCTTGGTCGCCTCGATCCACGCCGCGCGCACCGGCGCTACGGCAGCTTCGAGTTCGGCGACAAACGTCTCGGACGCTGGAACCACCGTCTTGCCCATCGCCGCGATCCGTTGGCGCGCGGCGGCTTCGACCGGGTCACCAAACGAACCACGCCGGGCCAGCACTTCGCCCGAGACGGCGCGGATGGCGGCCTGATCTTCGGCGCTGATACCTGCGAACACGTCGGCCCGCACGAACACGGCAAAGGCCGGTGCGAACAGGTGGCCCGGAATGTCGGTTCCCGCCCCGATATATTGCGCGACGTTGAACACCTCGAGCGATTCATAGTTGATGCAGCAGAAGGCATCGACCACGCCGCCCGAAATCACCTCGTACATCCGCACGGCAGGGCCGGGCGTGACCACGGCGCCCAGAGCGGTCAGAGTTTCGGCGGGAATACCCGGCAGCGACCAGAACTTGACACCCTTGATGTCCGCGACCGATTGGAACGGCGTCGGCTTCATGTTGATCAGGCTGTTGGGCGGCGTGGTGACGAGGCCCAGCAGTTCAACGTCCTTGAGGTCGTTCTTGCCCTTGAAGAATTTCTCGTAGGTGCGCCACAGCGCGACGCTGGTTTCCTCGTTGCCGAAATAGGTCATTGGCAGCAGCGGCATTTGCAGTTCCGGGTGCGCCGCACGCAGGAAACTGACCATCTGGAACGCGCCATCCGCGACGCCCTGCTGCACGGCGTTCAAAAGCTCGGGCGGCGGGGCCAGCGACGATGCGGGCACGGTGAATTTCACCCGACCCTCGGTCGCCTTTTCCACATCGGCGATCCATGGCAGCATCACATCTGTCCACAACGCATCGTTGGGGGACAGAAAGTTGTTGAACACGATGGTCGTTTCAGATGCAGCAGGCTGCGCGCCCGCGATCAGGGCCGCCAGCAGGCCCGCCTTGAGCAGTTTCATCGCACGTCTCCCGGTTGTCCCGGGCCGGGCCGTCCGGCCGGGGTGATTATTTTAATAACACGTTATGCGTTGACATGATCCTGCGTCAAGTGGGATGATGAACAGGTGAAGGAGTTTTCCGATGACCGACCGGCCAGACCCTGTCGCGGTGGCACCCGTGCACCGGCTGCGGGATATCCAAAGCTCGTTGCCCATCGCGCTGTTGCGCGCGCGGGGCGCGACAGCGGCAAAGTTCAAGCGCCACACCGACGCAGTGGGCCTGTCCCAGCCGCAATGGCGGGTGATGCGCGCGCTGGCCGCAGGCGCGCCGCTTGACGTGCGGTCGCTGGCCGAACAATGCGTCCTGTTGCAGCCTTCGGTGTCGCGCCTGCTCCGGTCGCTCGAGGATCGCGGGCTGATCACCACGATCGACGGCGCCGATGCCCGCCGCCGCCTGTTGGCGCTGACCCCGAAGGGGCAGGCGGTGTTCGAACACGTCGCTGTGGTGTCCGAAGCGGTATACCGCGATCTGGAGGTCGCCTATGGCCGCGACCAGCTGGAAACGCTGATCCATATGCTGACCCGCTTGCGCGAGGTCGCCGAAGGGCTGCCCGACCTGCCGCGCGTGATGCCCGACCTGCCGCCCTTGCCCAAGGATATGTAGCCCGCCATGCGCCCCGTTCCCGACCTCATCCTGACCGATGCCGCCATCCGCACGCTGACGCCCGACCGGCCGTTTGCGCAGGCGCTGGCGGTGGCCGGGGGCAAGGTGCTGGCGGTGGGGGCGGCGGCGGATGTGCTGGCGTTGTCGGGGCCGGGCACCCGCGTCGTCCCGATGGCGGGGCGCACGGTGATGCCGGGGCTGATCGACAGCCACACCCACGGCCTTTGGGGGGCCTGCCGCGACCTTTTCGAGGTGTTTCCCGGCCTGGGCGCGCCGCTGCAGGCGGTGCTTGACGGGGTCGCCGCACGGGCGGCCGCCACGCCGCCGGGCGGCTGGATCGTGGGCGGGCCGTGGCGCCCGTTTGACCGCGCGACCTTTGGTGCGCGTCCGGCCGATCTGCTCGACCGTGTCGCGCCGAGGCATCCGGTCGTGCTCAAGGACGTGTCGCAGCACAACTACTGGCTGAATTCGGCTGCGCTGCGGGCGGCGGGCATCTCTGCCGCCACCCCGCCCCCGGCAGGCGGCGAGATCGAGCGCGATGCCGACGGCGCCCCCACCGGCGTCCTGATCGAATCGGCCATCAGCCTTGTGGCCCGGTTTCTGGAACCGACAGCCGACCAGTTGCTGCAGGCGG
>JAUXPG010000337.1 GCA_030683915.1 Gemmobacter sp. | reverse complement strand
GCTGGCCGGACTGGACGCGCGGGGCCGGGTGCTGGACCCTGCCGGCAAGGTGCTGGTCGATTGCGGAACCGGGCAACTGGTCGAACTGAAATCCCCCGCCGAGCGGGTGGAAATGGTGCTGGCGGGCGGTGCGGGGTTTGGCCCGCCGTCCGACCGCGACCCCGCCGCCGTGTCGCGTGATATGGCGCTTGGCCTGATCACCCCGGATCACGCCGCGCGGCACTATGGCTTTGCAGCCCCGGCACCCAGCCCCGCGCCCGTGAAATGACCCCGAACGACGGCCCGGACCACGGGCCGCCCCACCCAGCAAGGAGACCGCAATGACCACCACCGACCTTTCCCGCATGACGCGCCGGGGGCTCTTGGCCCTGTCAGGCGCAGGACTAGCCGCGATGATGCTGCCCGACGCCGTATTCGCGCAAGGACGCAAGATCCTTGTCATCGCGGCCGGGCAGGACATTCCGAACTTTGACCCGCATATCGCCACGGGCTATTCGGCCAGCTTCTTCTTCCGCAACGTCTATGACCCGCTCGTGCGTGTGTCGGGTAACCCGCCCGAGGCGGTGCCTGCACTGGCAAGCAGCTGGGAGTCGTCGGCCGATGGATTGAGCTGGACGTTCAAACTGAACCCGGCGGCCAAGTTCCACAACGGCGACGCGGTGACCGCCGATGACGTGGTCTATTCCTTCGAACGCGCGCTGCGGCTGGCCAAGGGCAACAGCTGGATGATCCGCGGTATCGTCGAACCCGGCAAGGTGACGGCGCTTGATGCCGGAACCGTGCGGTTTGACCTTGCCGCGCCCTTTGCCGCCTTCCTCGCCGTGCTGCCGTGGATCTTTGTCGTCAACAAGGCGCAGGTCGAGGCGAACCTTGGTGCCGATGACGGTCAGGCGTGGCTGTTGGCCAATACCGCAGGGTCGGGGCCGTTCCAGGTCAAGCGCGCACAGGCGGGCACGCTTTATGAACTCGAACGCAGCGCGACGCCGTGGCAGCCGGGTGCAGGCAACCTGACCGGCGTGATCTGGCAAATCATCCGCGAAACCGCCAGCCAGCGTCTTGCGCTGCAGCGCGGCGAAGTGCACATCGCCGTCGACCTGACGTCCGAGGACATGGACAGCATCAAGGACGCTGCCGGTGTGGTGCGCGTGATCGAGCCGGAGTACCGGACCTTCTCGATCAAGATGAACACGCAGCACGGGCCGCTGGCCGATATCGAACTGCGCAAGGCGATCAGCTACGCCACCAATTATCAGGCCATCGTCGATGCGGCGGGCTATGCCGACCTGATGACCGGCCCCTTGCCCAACGGCATCATGGGTCACAACCCGGCGCTGGAGGTGTACCGCCAGAACCTTGAGAAGGCCAAGGAACATCTGGCGAAGTCCAAGCACCCGAACGGCGGCATAACGCTGAAGATGGTGCATGTGAACGGGCTGGAACAACAGCGGCGCTGGGCGCTGATCATGCTCGACAGCCTCAAGGCGCTGAACATCACGCTCGATATCCAGCCGATGCTCTGGCCCGACATGGTGGCGGCGTGCAAATCGCCCGAAACCTTCCCCGACCTGTTCCCGGTCTACCAGACCGCGAACTATGGCGACCCCGACAACATCGCCTTTGCGGCCTATCATTCCTCGCGCAACGGCGGCTGGCAGAATGCGGTCTACAACAACCCCGCTGTCGATGCCTTGATCGAGGCCGGGCGCAAGGAAACCGATCCGGCGAAACGGGTTGAAATCTACGGCCAGATGCAGGCCGCCATCGTCGCGGATGCCCCGGATATCTTTGGTGTGCTGGAACGGCGCAAGCTGGGCATGCGCGACTCGGTGCAGGGCTTTGCCTTCACGCCGGTTGCTTCAAACGCGATCGAATGCCACGGGCTTTCGATCTGACCCTCTCCCACGACTGCCCCGGCGTGCTTGCGCGCCGGGGCGCTTTTTGACGGGAACACAATGCTGCGCTTTGTCCTGCGACGGCTCATGCTGCTGGTGCCGGTGATGTTCGGCCTGACGGTGATGATGTTCATCATCGCCCGGCTGCTGCCGGGCGACCCGGTGGGGCTGGCCGCAGGGCCGAACGCCACTCAGGCCGAGATTGCCGCCTATGCGCGGGACTTCGGCCTCGATCAGCCGGTGTGGGTGCAATACGGGCGCTATCTGTGGGGGTTGCTGCACGGCGACCTTGGCGTATCGATCTTTTCGCGCCGCCCGGTTCTGGCGGATCTCATCGCCTATCTGCCGGCCACGATGGAACTGGTGTTCGCCGCGATGGCACTGGCTGTGGGGCTGGGCATTCCGGCGGGTCTGGCTGCGGCGGTGTGGCGCAACCGCTGGCCGGATTACGCCAGCCGCGTGGCCGCGCTGGCGGCGATTTCGATGCCGCGCTTCTTTCTGGGCCTGCTGCTGCAACTGACCTTTGCGATGTGGCTGTTCTGGCTGCCGCTCGGCGGGCGGTTTCCCATCATTCTGGAACCGCCGCCCACGGTGACCGGGTTCCTGACGCTGGATGCGCTGTTCGCCGGTGACTGGGAGGCGTTCGTGACCGCCTGCCGCCATCTCGCCTTGCCAGCCATCGCCATGTGCCTGTCGCCGCTGGCCACGATCATGCGGATGATGCGGGCGTCCACCATCGAGGTCTTGCAGCAGGACTATGTCATGACCGCCCGTGCGCTTGGGCTCCCGCCCCGGTTGATCGTCTTCAAGTATGTGGCCAAGAACGCGGTCTCGGCAACGCTGACGGTGATCGGGCTTTACTTCGGCTGGCTTCTGGGTGGCACGGTGCTGGTGGAAACGGTGTTCGACTGGCCGGGCATCGGGCTTTATGCCACTTCGGCCATCGTGTCACAGGATTTCATGCCGGTGATCGGCGTCGCGCTGGTGATCGGGCTGATGTTCATGCTGGTCAATCTGCTGGTCGATGTCCTGTACGGCGTCATCAACCCCAAGGTCCGATACACATGACCGACATCACCGAAAGTGCCCGTTCCTACGCCATGCGCCGGGGGTGGTTCCGGTTCCGCCAGTCGGGGCTTTCCATGCTCGGGGCGGCACTGGTGCTGGCGGTGTTGGTGATCGCCGTCATCGGGCCGTGGATTGCGCCCTTTCCCGAACACATCGCGGGCGGCGTCGATACGGCCAACCGCTTCCGCTCGCCATCGATGGCGCATCCCTTTGGCACCAACGAACTGGGGCAGGATGTGCTGAGCCTTGTGCTCGCGGGAACGCGGGTTTCGGTGCTGGCGGGCCTTGGCGTGGTGCTGATCGGCACAATCGGAGGCACGCTGGTCGGCGCCGTGGCTGGCTTTGTCGGCGGCTGGGCGGACGAGATGCTGATGCGGCTGGCTGATCTGAAACTGGTCGTGCCGGGGTTGATCCTTGCCATGGCGGTCGCGGCGGCGCTGGGGCCGGGATTGATGAACATGGTCATCGCCATCGCGCTGTCGTGGTGGCCGGGCTATGCCCGCCTTGTGCGGGGCGAGGTGATCGCCCGCAAGGAAGAGGTGTATGTCACCGCTGCCCGCGCCATGGGCGCGACCCCGGCGCGCGTGCTGTTCCGCCATGTGCTTCCCAACATCGTTTCGCCCATCGTGGTGAAGATGTCGCTCGACATGGGGTTCGCCATTCTGACGGTGGCATCGCTGGGCTTCATCGGCATCGGGGTCAGGCCACCCACGCCGGAATGGGGCACCTTGCTGTCGGTTTCGCGGAGCTACATGCCCGATTTCTGGTGGACGGCGGTGTTTCCCGGCCTTGCGATGTTCACCGCGATCTTTGGGTTCAACCTTTTGGGCGACGGGCTGCGCGATGTGCTTGACCCGAAGGCGCGGCGCTGATGGCCCTGCTGGATATCCGGGACCTGCATCTGGCCATGCGCAGCTTTGACGGGGAAGCGCATGTGCTCAACGGCATTTCGCTCAGCGTGGAGCGGCGGCAGGTCTGGGGGCTGGTGGGCGAAACCGGCTGTGGCAAATCGTTGACCGGGCTGTCGGTGTCGCGGCTGGTGCCGACCCCGCCGGGGCGGTACATGCGCGGCGAAATCCGGTTTGACGGGCGCGATCTGCTGGCCATGCCTGAACGGCAGGTGGCCGCCCTGCGCGGCACGCGGATCGGCATGATTTTTCAGGACCCGACCACCAACCTCAACCCCGCCTTCCGCATCGGCACGCAGCTGGTGGACGTGGCGCTGGCGGCGGCGCGGCGCAAACCCGGCGTGCTGGCGGGAGGAGGGCGCAGGGCGGCCGAGCGGTTGGCGGTCCAGATGCTGGAAAAGGTCGGCATTGCCAACGCAGCCGAACGGTTGCAGGATTATCCGCACCAGTTTTCCGGCGGGATGCGCCAGCGCGTGCTGATCGCGATGGCACTGGTGGGCCAGCCCGACCTGTTGATCGCGGACGAACCCACCACCGCGCTTGATGTCAGCGTGCAGGCGCAAATCCTGCGGTTGATCCGCAGCATGGTCGATGAGTTCGACATGGGCGTGCTGATGATCACCCACAATCTGGGCGTGGTGGCACAAAGCTGCACGCATGTGGCGGTGATGTATGCGGGCAATATCGTGGAAAGCGGCCCGGTGCGCGATGTGCTGATGCATCCGCGCCACCCCTATACGCAGGCGCTGCTGGCGGCCATACCCACCCGCGGCACGGCCCGTGGCGCACTGAGGGGTCTGGCCGGTGCGGTGCCCAACCTGATTGCCCCGCCGCCCGGATGCCGGTTTGCCGCCCGGTGCGGGCGGGTGTCGGCGGCCTGCACCGTGCTGCCGCCGCTGACCGGGGCGCTGCACCGCACCGCATGCCATCACGCGGATCATGCCGATGCTTGAGATCGAGAACATCACCAAGGTCTATCCGGGTCGTCGCGGCATGTTCGGCAGTTCCGGCCCGGTGATCGCGCTGCAGGATGTGTCGTTGTCGGTGCGGGCGGGCGAAAGCTTTGGCCTTGTCGGGGAAAGCGGGTCGGGCAAGACCACGCTCACCCGGCTTATCCTGCGGCTGGAGGTTCCGACATCGGGGCGCATCCGGTTTGACGGGCAGGATTTTGCCACGCTGTCGCCGGCTGCGCTGCGGGCGATGCGGGCGCGCATCCAGATCGTGTTTCAGGACCCGTTTGCCAGCCTCAACCCGCGCATGTCGGTGCATGATGCCGTGACCGAACCCATGGTCATCCACGCGGCGACACTGGGATTGGGGTCGCGCGCCCGGACCGACCGCGCGGCAGAATTGCTGGACCTTGTGGGCCTTGGCCCGCAGTATCTGCACCGCTATCCGCACGAGTTTTCCGGCGGCCAGCGCCAGCGCA
>JAUXPG010000143.1 GCA_030683915.1 Gemmobacter sp. | reverse complement strand
GGCTATGCCACGCAGGTCGACAAGGGGATCGCACGGGTGAAATCCTGCTTGCCCGACATCTACGAACTGGCGCAGGGGGGCACGGCGGTCGGCACCGGGCTGAACACCCGCGTGGGTTGGGATGTGCGCGTGGCGGCGGCGATTGCCGCGATCACCAACCTGCCCTTCGTCACCGCGCCCAACAAGTTCGAATCCCTGGCCGCGCATGATGCGATGGTGATGTTCTCGGGCGCGCTCAAGACCGTGGCGGCCAGCCTGTTCAAGATCGCCAACGACCTGCGGCTGCTGGGGTCCGGGCCGCGGTCCGGGCTGGGCGAGTTGATCTTGCCGGAGAACGAACCCGGCTCCAGCATCATGCCGGGCAAGGTGAACCCGACGCAGGCCGAAGCCCTGACCATGGTCTGCGCCCATGTCATGGGCAACGATGCCGCGGTGGGCTTTGCCGGCAGCCAGGGGCATTTCGAATTGAACGTCTATAACCCGATGATGGCCTATAACGTCCTTCAATCCATGCAGCTTCTGGGCGACGCGGCGGGGTCTTTCACCGACAACATGGTGGTGGGCACGCAGGCCAACGTGGCACGCATCGACAAGCTGATGAAGGAATCGCTGATGCTGGTGACGGCGCTGGCGCCGACCATCGGTTATGATGCCGCCACCAAGGTCGCGAAAACCGCCCACAAGAACGGCACCACCCTGCGCGAGGAAGCGATTGCGTTGGGCTATGTCGATGGCGAGACCTTTGACCGCGTGGTGCGCCCTGAGGACATGATCGGCCCCAAAGGCTGATCAAGCCGCCGCGCCTGCCTGAAGGGTGCGGCGTTGTCCCTTCGAGGGACACGCGCGAGGGTGAGGGATTTCAAGCGGTTGCCGGATCGTTTTAACCCGGCGTTCATCTTTGCCCGGCCTGCGATGCGGGCCGGACACCCCCACAGGCGGAGGGCGCACAGGACCGATGGGCGACGTGATCAACCTTCGGCAGGCCAAGAAACAGGCGGCGCGCAAGGCTGCGCGGGTGCAGGCCGATGCCAATGCCGCCAAGTTCGGGCGCACCAAGTCCGAGCGTGACCTTGCGCGCGCGCAGGCCGACAAGGCGGCGCGCGACCTCGAGGGGCATCGCCGCGAAAGCGATCCCACGCGCGACGCGTGATCGGCGTGGGCGGCGCGATCCGTCGCGATATCCGCGAGGGGCACAGCATCCGGGCGTAGCCCGATGCACCTGCCCCGCCAGTGGACGTGCAACGTTGCTCGCCCATTCTTTTCTCTAGCGGTCGCCTTGCGAAGGGGAGCCCGCCAAGGCGCTAGAGCTTGCGGGGGGGCGGTGCCGCGAGAGAGGTCAACGCTTGCCCGGCAGGTTCGGACGATTGTTCCGTGAACCCTTCCAGTGGGCCGAGAGCCTGGAAATCGCGCGAAATCTCGACTTCGCTGAGCGCATAGGCGGTCAGGAGTTCCGCAACCGATCGCAGGGCGTGCATGTGGATCCGCTCATACCCATGGCTTGCATCGACGCCAAAGGTGACCAGTGCCGTGCGCACGTCTGCTCCGGCCTCGATGGCCGAAGCACTGTCTGATCGGTAAAAGCGGAAAATGTCCTTGCGAAAGCGGATATCGTTTGCCCGACAGAGAGCCACGAGCTTCTGCGTCAGGTGATAGTCGAACGGCCCGGTCATATCACCCATCGAAATCGTGACGCCGAATTCCGAGGAGTTCTGCCCCGGTGCAGACGTGCCATTGTCCACCGCGACCATCGACGCCACGTCCGGCAGCAGGATCGACGCCGCGCCGTGCCCCACCTCCTCGGAGATGGTGAATAACCAATACAGGTCAACCGGCGGCTCTGGCCCGTCCCGCATCGCCTTGAGTGCTGCCAGCATCAGCGCCACCCCCGCCTTGTTGTCCAGATGCCGGGACACGATGAACCCGTTGGGGAGGAATTCCGGCTGCGGGTCGATGGCCACGATATCGCCCACCTCGATTCCCAGACGGGCAAGGTCATCGTGGGTGCGGGCGTGGGCATCGACGCGCAGTTCGACATGCGCCCAGCCGGTGGACTGGGTGTCAACCTCGCCCGCAAAGGTGTGACCCGACGCCTTGAGCGGCAGGATTGTCCCGCGATAGGTGCCCCGTTCGCAAAAAATCGTCGTGCGGGCGCCTTCAGCGAACCGCGCCGACCAGGACCCGATCGGAACCAGTTCCAGACGCCCGTTTGCCTTGAGCGCCTTCACCTGTGCCCCCAGTGTATCGACATGGCCGACGATGGCCCGCGCGCCCTGTGGCTGGGCCCCTTGGCAATGCGCCCGGATCGCCCCGCGCCGCGTCAAGACGAACGGAAACTCCAGCGCCTCGAGCTCGCGGCAAACATAGCGCACCACGCTGTCGGTATAGCCGGTCGGGCTTGGTATCTCCAGAAGCGCGGCAAGTTGGGCGCCGAGGTAATCGATGTCGATGGGCAAGCGTGGTGTTGCCTTGCTCATGGGTCAGGCCTCGATGTCCTGCAGCCACATCTCCAGCACCGCGGCCTGCCACAGTTCGGAACCGCGCAACCGGGTGATGTGATCGGCGGGCGCGGCGAAAAGCTGCTCCAGATAATCCGGGCGGAAGATCCCCCGCGCGCGTGCGGCAGGGGCGGTGAGCGCATCCCGCACCATCTCGAGATAGGGCCCTTCGATATACTTCAGGGCCGGCACCGGGAAGTAGCCCTTGGGCCGGTCGATCACCTCTGGCGGGACGACAAGCCGCGCCGCCTCCTTCAAAATGCCTTTGCCGCCCTGCGCCAGCTTGTGGCGCGCGGGAATCCGCCCCGCCAGTTCCACCAGTTCATGGTCCAGGAACGGCACCCGCGCTTCGAGGCCCCACGACATGGTCATGTTGTCGACCCGCTTTACCGGGTCATCGACCAGCATCACGTTGGTATCGATGCGCAGGGCCTTGTCCACGGGGTCGTCGGCCCCGGCTTGCGCAAAATGTGCCTGAACGAAGGCCGTGCTCTCATCCCGGTCGGCCATGAAGGCGGGTGACACCTGCTTTGACAGCCGTTCGTGCGAGCGGTCGAAGAAGGCCGCGGCATAATCCGCGACCGGATCGGATGATCCGGCGGGAGTATCCGAAACTCTGTGTATCTGACCGGGCCCA
>JAUXPG010000131.1 GCA_030683915.1 Gemmobacter sp. | reverse complement strand
CCTGCCTGCGCCTTGGCCTGACGATCGACCGCATCGGGCGCCATGCGCTGGCCAATGCCGAACGCCGCCTGAAGGGCCCCGCCGACATGGCGCGGCTGTTTCGCGACCATCCGGCCGCCCTGCGCCGCACGCTCGAGATCGCCGCGCGCTGTGCCTTCTCGCTCGATGAACTCAGCTATGACTATCCCGACGAGGTGGCCGGGGGCGAGGCGCCGCAGGCGCGGCTGGAACGGCTGACCGGGCAGGGGTTGCACCGCCGCTTTCCCGGCGGCGTGCCGCAGGACGTGGCCGACAAGGTGGCCAAGGAATTGCGCATCATCCGCACCCTTGGCTTTGCCGCCTATTTCCTGACCGTCAACGACATCGTCGAATTCGCCAGGTCCCGTGGCATCCTGTGCCAAGGGCGGGGGTCGGCGGCCAATTCGGTGATCTGCTACGCGCTGGGCATCACCGAAGTTGCGCCCGACGTGATTTCCATGGTGTTCGAGCGCTTCATGTCCGAAGCGCGCGGCGAGCCGCCCGACATCGACGTGGATTTCGAACATGAGCGGCGCGAGGAGGTGATCCAGTGGATCTATGACCGCTATGGCCGCGACCGTGCCGGGCTGGTGGCCACGGTCATCCATTTCCGCGCCCGCGCCGCCATCCGCGAGGTGGGCAAGGTCATGGGTCTGTCCGATGACATCGTGGCGGCGCTGGCCGGCCAAAGCTGGGGCTGGTCGGCCAGCCCGCCCGACCCTGCCAGATTGGGGGAAATCGGCCTTGATCCGACGGATTACCGGCTGAACCTTACGCTGCGCCTTATCGCCGAGATCATCGGCTTTCCGCGCCATCTGTCCCAGCATGTCGGCGGTTTTGTCATCACCCGCGGCCGGCTGGACGAGCTTTGCCCGATCGAGAACGCCGCGATGGAAGGGCGCACGGTGATCGAATGGGACAAGGACGATATCGACGCGCTGGGCATCCTCAAGGTCGATATCCTGTCGCTGGGGATGCTGACCTGTATCCGCAAATCCTTTGATCTGATTGCAGGTCACGGCGGCGGGCGCCTGACGCTGGAGAACCTGCCCAAGGAGGATTCCGCCACCTATGACATGCTGTGCCGTGCCGATGCCATCGGGGTGTTTCAGGTCGAAAGCCGGGCGCAGCTGAACTTTCTGCCCCGGATGCGGCCGCGCAAATTCTATGATCTGGTGATCGAAGTGGCCATCGTGCGCCCCGGCCCCATTCAGGGCGGCATGGTGCACCCCTACATCAACCGCAGGCAGGGCAAGGAACGGGTGGAACTGCCGTCGTCCGACCTGCGGCCCGTGCTGGAACGCACGCTGGGCGTGCCGCTGTTTCAGGAACAGGCGATGCAGATCGCCATTGTGGGGGCAGGCTTTACCCCCGAAGAGGCCGACCGCCTGCGCCGGTCCCTGGCCACGTTCAAGCGCATGGGCACCATCGGCACCTTTCGTGACAGGTTTCTGGAGGGGATGCATGCGCGCGGCTACGACCCCGATTTTGCCGAACGCTGTTTTGCCCAGATCGAGGGGTTCGGGGAATACGGGTTCCCCGAATCCCATGCTGCCAGCTTTGCGCTTCTGGTCTATGCCTCGGCGTGGCTGAAATGCCATCATCCGGCGGCCTTTGCCTGTGCGCTGCTGAATTCGCAGCCGATGGGGTTCTATGCCCCGGCCCAGATCGTGCGCGATGCGCGCGATCACCGGGTCGAGGTGCGGCCCGTCTCGGTCAGCCATTCGCAGTGGGATTGCACGCTGGAACGCCGCCCCGACGGGCGCTTTGCGCTGCGGCTGGGGTTCCGGCAGGTCAAGGGCCTGCGCGCCGAGGATGCGGCATGGATCGTTGCCGCCCGCGCCAATGGCTATCCCGACATCGAAAGCGTGTGGCGCCGGGCGGGGGTCGCGCCCCCTGCGCTGGAACGGCTGGCCGAGGCGGACGGCTTCACCTGCATCGGGCTCAACCGGCGCGATGCGCTGTGGCAGGTGCGCGGTTTGCAGGGGCCCAAACCCTTGCCGCTGTTTGGCACCGATGGCGAAGGCATTGCCGAACCTGTGGCGCATCTGCCCGCCATGACCTTGGGCGAACAGATGATCGAGGATTACCTGTCGCTGCGCCTGTCGCTGCGCGCGCATCCGATGGAACTGCTGCGCCCCACGCTGCCGGGGCTGACCGCGCATGCCGATCTGCCGGGCGCGCGGGGGCGGGTGCAGGTGTGCGGGCTGGTCATCACGCGCCAGCGCCCCGGCACCGCGTCGGGCGTGATCTTCATGACGCTCGAGGACGAGACGGGCACCGCCAATGTCATCGTCTGGCCCAAGATCTACGAGGCGTTCCGCCGCGCCGTGATCGGCGGGCGGCTGGTGCGGGTGACGGGGCGGGTGCAGCAGGAAGGCCCGGTGATCCACGTCATCGCCGAAGGGGTCGAAGACCTGTCGGGCGCGCTGGCCACCCTGTCACATCCGAAAGCGACCGAGATCGACCCCACCCAGGGCCGCGCCGACGAAGCCCGCCGTCCGGTCGCCGCCCGCGTGGCCCCGCGCAGCGCCCGCCATCCGCGCGATCAGGCCCGCGTGCTGTTCCCCAGCCGCGATTTTCACTAACCGGGGGTCAGCCCGCCGCCCGCGCCGCCAGTTGAACCATCGCGGTGTCAAGTTCATGTATCGCCGTGCGCGCCATCGACCGGAACACCAGAATGTCCCATACCTCGGGGTCCGGCCGCATCAGGATCAGCGCCATATGGCCCAGCAGGCTGCGTGCCGCCGTGCCGGGGGCAAAGCTGTCAAGGTCCAGCGGTACCAACCGCGCCAGCACATCCGCCGCCGCAGGCCCGGCCAGCCGCAGCCCGGCCCAGCCGTCGGACTGGTCGGTCAGCGCGGCCACCGCACCAAGACCCTCGGGCGCAGGCGCCCCGATCAGGAACGCCTGTCCACGCCCGGTCCAGACGATGCGTGCCGTCTTGCCTTGCGCCATGCCATTGGGCGCGGGAAACCCCATTCCCAGCGGGGTCAGCGCCGCATCCACCTTGTCCCCGGCCCCGGCAAAGGGCGCCACCGATGTGATGGCGCCGGGCAGCCATTCCGCCAAGGTGGCGCCGCCCCGTGTCACCGGCAGATGCAGCCCCGCGCCGGGCGATTTCGCGATCAGTTCAGCCACGAAGCTTCTCCCCCGCAGGATCAAGGAACACCGGGTCGCAGACCTCGCACAACAGGTCCAGACCGCGCAGATGATCGACCAGCCGCACCATTTCCCCCACCCGCGCCCGCCCGTTCTTCAGGAACCCGAGCCCGATCCAGCCCAGCGACGGCGAAGGCCCGACCGAGGTGACATAGCCTTGATCGTTTTCGCGCTTCACATCCTCGCCCGGCGTGAACAGATGCGCGCCGGCGGTCAGCCGCTGGCCGGGCTGGACCGGGCGCAGGCCGACCAGCTGTTCGCGGTCGGGTCCGTGCATGCCGGGGCGCGCGGCGGCGGCCTTGCCGATGCAATCCTTCTTGGGGCTGACCATCTTGGCCATGCCGATGTCAAAGGCGGTGGTGCGGCCGTGGATTTCCGCGTGGGTGATCAGGCCCTTCTCGATCCGCAGGACGTTCAGCGCCTCCATCCCGTAGGGGCCGCCGCTCAGCGTTTCGGCCCGCCCGACCAGATCGCGGAACAGCGATTCCCCGAACCGCGCCGGAACCGCCAGTTCGAACCCCAACTCGCCCGAGAACGAAATCCGGAACAGCCTGCCCCTGATGCCGTAAAGCCCCACCTCGGCACAGCCCATGAACGGCAGGTCGGGCAGATCATCCAGCACCGCGCGCAGCAGATCGCGCGCGCGCGGCCCGGCCACGGCGAACTGTGCCCACTGTTCGGTGACCGAGATCATCCGCACATCCCAGTCCGGGCAATGTGCCTGAGCCACAAAATCCAGATGCCGCATCACTTGCCCTGCGGCGGCGGTGGTCGTGGTCATCACATAGTGCTGCGCGCCCAGCCGGGCTGTGGTGCCATCGTCCATGACGTGACCATCTTCGCGCAGCATCAGGCCATAGCGCACCTTGCCGACCGGCAGGGTGGAGAACGTGTTGGTATAGACGAAATCCAGAAAACGGCCCGCATCCGCACCTTGGATGTCGATCTTGCCCAAGGTGGACACGTCGCAGACGCCGACCGCGCTGCGGACCATCCGCACCTCGCGGTCACAGGCCACCTCCCACCCGGTTTCGCCGGGGCGGGGGAAATAGCTTGGCCGATACCATAACCCGGCCTCGATCATCGGGGCACCGCGTTCGCGGCTGGCGGCGTCCGACGTCAGAAACCGTTGCGGCGCAAAGCCAGACGCGCGCCCGCCGCCACCCATCGCCGCGATCGACACCGGGGTGTAGGGCGGGCGGAAGGTGGTGGTGCCGGTGCCCGGAATGGTCTGCCCGGTGGCGTCGGCCAGCACGGCCAGTGCTGCCACGTTGGAATTCTTGCCTTGATCCGGCGCCATGCCCTGCGTCGTATAGCGCTTCATGTGTTCGACGCTGCGGAACCCTTCCTGCGCCGACAGCATCACGTCCTTGACGGTGACATCGTTGGCAAAGTCCAGCCACGCGCGCCCCTTGCCCGGCACATGCCACAGCCGCGTGATGTCATAGCTGCCATCTTCGGCCTGCGGCGCAGTCAGCGCGGGGGCGGCAAGGCCCAGATCGGCCACGGCAGCCAAACCCGCGCGCAGCCCGTCCTGCAGACAGGCAGCGGTGCTGAACCGCCCGGCGGCGGCGCCGCAGGCGTCCAGCCCCGGCACGGCACCGGGTTTGGGCACGAAGGCCGCGATGCCGTCATCCCAGACCGGGCGCCCGTTCATGTGACAGGCCAGGTGCACGCTGGGGTTCCACCCGCCCGAAACCAGCAGGCTGTCGGCTTCAAGCGCGAAGGTGTTGGACCCTTGCCGCACCTGCACCCGCCGCAGGCCCTTGCGCCCTTGCGTGTCGGTCACGACCGCGCCCCGGATGACCTTGAAATCTTCTAGGGTGCTGGCATCTTCGCGAGGGTCGATCAACGCGGCCACCTGCACCCCAGCGGCCTGCAGCGCGCGTGCGGTCTGGCGGGCGCTGTCGGTCGTGCCGAACACCGCAACCCGCTGCCCCGGCGCCACGCCATAGCGGTGCACATAGGCCCGCGCGGCGCCGGCGAGCATGATGCCCGGCCGGTCATTGTTGCAAAATGCAATGCCCCGCTCCAGCGCGCCCGCCGCCAGCACGGTGCGTTTTGCAACGATGCGCCAGAACGCCTCGCGCGGGGCGTCGCCGGGGGCGGCGCGGTGCAGGCTGACGCGTTCCAGCGCGGCGTAGGTGCCCTGATCGTGGGCCCCGACGACAGTGGTGCGCGGCATCAGCCGGACATTCGGCATTCCCGCTAAGTCTTCAAGCACTTGCGCCGCCCACAGATCGCCCGGCATCCCGTCGATCTCTGGCCGGTCGGCCAGAAGGCGCCCGCCCATCCGTGCGTCTTCGTCGGCCACGATCACCCGCGCCCCGGAACGCGCCGCCGCAAGCGCGGCCATCAGGCCCGCCGGGCCGGACCCGATCACCAGCACGTCGCAAAATGCAAAGACCTTTTCATACCGCGACTCGTCGTGCCGGCCCGACAGGCGGCCCAGTCCCGCCGCGCGGCGGATCAGCGGTTCGTACAGGCGCTCCCAAAAGGCGCGCGGCCACATGAAGGTCTTGTAATAGAACCCCGCCGACAGGAACGGCGAGAGCAGGTCGTTCACCGCCATCAGGTCAAGGTTGCGCGACGGCCAAGCGTTCTGGGCCTGCGCCGCCAGCCCCGGAAAGATTTCCTGCACCGTGGCGCGCACGTTCGGGGTTTTCTGCGCGCCGTCCAGCACCTCGACCAGCGCGTTGGGTTCTTCGGAACCTGCTGTCAACACGCCACGCGGGCGATGATACTTGAAGCTGCGCCCGACCACCTGCACCCCGTTGCCCAACAGCGCCGAGGCCAGCGTATCGCCGTGGTATCCGGTGAAGGGCAGCCCGTCAAAGGTGAACCGCACCGTCTGGCTGCGGTCCACCAGACCGCCTGCGGAAAGCCGATACCCGCTCATGCCTGCCCCCGTTCCGCGACCAGGTCCGACCCGTGGACGGCGTGCGTCGCCGTATCGCGGTGGACCCGCACCCAAGCGCCGCATGGATCGTGATACCACAGGTCACGCGTCGGCCCGCAGGGGTTGTCGCGATTGTGCAGGTGATCATCCCACGCCTGCGCGGGCGCGTCAGCGGCAGGGCGGTTGGCATAGTCCTCGGACCCGTAATAGGTGAATTCGCGCCGGTCGCGGGTGCCGCACAGGGGGCAGGGAATGCGCATTGTGGGTCTCTCAGTGCAGGTTGTGCTGGCTGCCGGTGCCTTCTTCGTCGATCACATGCCCGGTGGCAAAGCGATCAAGCCGGAAGCGGCGGGCGACGGGGTGGGATTCGCCGGTGGCCATCAGGTGCGCCATGCACCATCCTGACGCCGGCACGGCCTTGAAGCCGCCGTAGTTCCAGCCACAATCGACGAACAACCCGTCGATCGGGGTCTTGTCGATGATGGGCGACCCGTCGGGTGACATGTCCATGATCCCGCCCCACGACCGCAGCACCTTGGCCCGGCCGATCATCGGCATCAGCGTCATGCCCGCCTCCATCACGTGTTCGATGATGGGCAGGTTCCCGCGCGCGGCATAGGAGGCGTAGAAATCCAGATCTCCGCCGAACACCAGGCCGCCCTTGTCGGATTGCGACATGTAGAAATGCCCCATGCCGAAGCTGATCACATGGTCAATCACGGGCTTCAGCCCTTCGGTGACAAAGGCTTGCAACACGTGCGATTCGATGGGCAGACGCATCCCGGCCATTGCCGCGACTTGCGACGACCGTCCCGCCACGACCATGCCGACCTTCTTTGCCCGGATCGCGCCGCGTGTGGTCTGTACGCCGGTGACGCGGCCATTTTCGATGTCGATGCCTGTGACTTCGCAGTTCTGGATCAGATCGACCCCGCGCCGGTCGGCACCGCGCGCATACCCCCACGCCACCGCATCATGCCGCGCCGTACCACCGCGCGGGTGCAGCAACCCGCCATAAATGGGAAAGCGGGTCTGTTCGAAATCCAGATACGGCAGGTGGCGGCGCACGCCTTCGCGGTCGAGCAGGATGGCATCGTCGCCCTGATTGATCATGGCATTGCCGCGCCGCACGAAGGCATCGCGCTGACCGTCGGAATGGAACAGGTTGATCAGCCCGCGCTGCGAATGCATCACGTTGTAATTGAGTTCGGATTCCAGCCCCTCCCACAGCTTGAGGCTGTGCGAGTAAAATTCCGAATTGCCCTGCAGGAAATAGTTGGCCCGCACGATGGTCGTGTTGCGACCGATGTTGCCGGACCCGAGATAGCCCTTTTCCAGCACGGCAATATTGGTCAACCCGTGGTTTTTGGCCAGATAATAGGCGGTGGACAGGCCATGCCCGCCGCCCCCGATGATGATGGCGTCGTATTGCGCCTTCGGCGCCGGATCGCGCCACGCAGGTTTCCAGCCCTTGTTGCCGAACAGCCCTTCGGTCAGGACCCGCAGCCCGGAATAGCGCATCTTCCGCCCTTTCAACTGACCCGCACTGGTTAGCGGGACAGCGCCGACTCTTCAATGTCCCGCACAGATTTCCTTGCCTGTGTCCGACATGTGATGTCGTTTGCGGGCTCGCTCTTGTGGTTCGTGCCGCGTCCGGTGGTCGCAGGGGTGGGTTGCCATGCCCGATGCCATCGGCTAGGCGCGCAGGCTTGCCGCCTTGGGGGGAGCCTTTGCCATGACCGCGCCTGTGCTTGCCATCGACTTTGGCACCTCGAATTCGGCGGCGGCCCTGCTGGACGGCGGGCGCGTGCGTCGCTTGGAGATTGAACCGGGTGCGGGCACGCTGCCGACGGCGGTGTTCTTTCCCGCGCGTGGCGGGTCCATGCGGATCGGGCAGGCTGCGGCCGATGCTTTGATCGCGGGGGACGAAGGGCGCTACATGCGCGCGCTCAAAAGCGTGCTTGGCACCCCGCTGCTGCACGAACCGCGCCTGATCGCCGGGCGGCGGCGGACGCTGGCTTCGGTGATCACCGTGTTTCTGGCCGAGGTGAAGGTTCGGGCCGAGGCTGCTGCGGGCTGCGGATTTGACCGCGTTCTGTCGGGCCGGCCCGTGCATTTTCACACCGGCGCGCCCGAGCGGGACGCGCAGGCCGAAGCCGACCTGCGGGCCTGCTATGCAGCGGCGGGGTTCACCGATGTTGCGTTCTGCGCCGAACCCGAGGCTGCCGCGCTGGCCTGCCGCGCGCTGGGGCGGGTGGGCGAGGTGGGTCTGATCGTCGATATCGGAGGCGGCACGTCGGATTTTTCCGTGTTCCGCACCGGGGTTGGGGGCATCGACATTCTGGGCAGCCACGGCATCCGGCTGGGGGGGACCGATTTTGACCATGCGGTTTCGATGGCGCATGCGATGCCGCGCCTTGGGTTGGGCGGGCAGTTGCGCCGCGCCTTGGGCGACGGGCTGTTGCCGGTGCCGCGTTCCATTTATGTCGATCTCTCGACTTGGGCGATGATTCCGTTTCTCTACACCCCCGAAACCGCGCGCCTTGTGGCCGACCTC
>JAUXPG010000084.1 GCA_030683915.1 Gemmobacter sp. | reverse complement strand
ATGAGGCCGCGCGGCTTCGGTTTCGCGACGTCGCCAATCAGGTGCTGGCGCAACTGATGTCCGAACGCGGCGCATTGGCGATCATTGCCGAGGAGGCCATCGTCCTTGGGTTCCGCGAAATCGACATCACGGCCGATGCCGTGGAGCGGATGGATGCGCTGGTGGGCGACGGCGCGCAGTTGCCTGAACCGACGCCGCCCGAAGGCCCCCGCCGCCCCACGCCATAGCCCCGCGCTGGACAGCCGCGGCCCCAGTTGCTAGCAAACCCGCAAAGCCGCCCTTGCGGTCCGACCAAGGAGCCACCATGACCATTGCCCCTCGTACCGAAGCCGACCTGGACCTGATCACGCGGATCATCCCGCACCGTTACCCGTTCCTACTGATCGACAAGGTGCGCGATGTCGTGCTGAATGAAAGCTGCGTGGGCATCAAGAACGTGACCAACAACGAGCCGCATTTCACCGGGCACTTTCCCGGCATGCCGATCATGCCGGGCGTGCTGATCGTCGAAGCGATGGCGCAGACGGCGGGGGTTCTGGTCGGGCTGTCGATGGATCTGGTGGACAAGAACGCCAAGGTCTTTTTCATGGGCGTCGAAAATGCCAAGTTCCGCCGCAAGGTGGTTCCGGGCGACGTGCTGGAACTGCATGTGCGGGCTCTGCGTGGCGGTGGCCGGGTCTGGCGGTTCGAAGGGCGCGCGATGGTCGGGGCGGAGTTGGCGGCCGAGGCGACCTACACCGCGATGTTCGACGTTCCGAAAGGTTGAGCCCATGTCCATCGACCCCACCGCGCGGATCCATGCCTCTGCCCTTGTCGAGGCAGGCGCGGTGATCGGCCCAGAGTGCGAGATCGGGCCGTTCGCCGTGATCGGCCCCGAAGTGACGCTGGGGCGCGGCGTGGTGATCAAATCGCACGCGGTGGTGACGGGTTGGACATCGGTGGGCGATGGCACGGTGGTGTTTCCCTTTGCCGTGTTGGGCGAGGTGCCGCAGGATCTGAAATACCAAGGTGAGCGGACCCGCGCTGAGATTGGCGCACGCTGCCGCATCCGCGAGGGTGCCACGGTGAACACCGGCACCACCGGGGGCGGCGGTGTGACGCGGGTGGGCGATGATTGCCTGCTGATGACCGGGGCGCATGTCGGCCACGATGCGACGGTGGGCAACCGGGTGATCCTTGCCAATCAGGCGGCGGTTGCAGGGCATTGCGTGCTTGGCGACGAGGTGATCGTGGGTGGGTTGTCGGGCATTCACCAATGGGTGCGCGTCGGGCGCGGCGCGATCATCGGTGCGGTGACGATGGTCACCAATGACGTGATTCCCTTTGGCCTTGTGCAGGCACCGCGCGGTGAACTGGACGGGCTGAACCTTGTGGGCCTAAAGCGCCGCGGGGTCGAACGGTCCGAGATCACCGCATTGCGCGCGGCCTATCAGATGCTGGCGCAGGGCGAGGGGGCATTTCAGGACCGCGCGCGCCGTCTGGCCGAGGAAACCGAAAGCCCGCATGTGCGGGAGGTGGTCGATTTCATCCTGTCCGCGTCGGATCGGTCGTTCCTGACACCGCGCTAGGTTGCGCCGGTGCGCGGTTGGCAAACGGCGCAGGCCTCCGGCGGGGATATTTGGATCAAAGCGAAGGGGCCGGCGATGGGACAGATTGCAGTGATTGCCGGGGCAGGCGCGTTGCCGGGGGCGGTGGCAGCGGAGCTTGGCGGGGCGGCGGTGTTCGCGCCCGAAGGCGTTTGCGTCTCGGTGGCTGCCGAGCGGTTCCGGTTTGAACGGTTGGTGCCGTTTCTGTCGATGCTGGCCGATCGCGGGATCACCGGGGTGGTGCTGGCCGGGGCGATGCAGCGGCCCCGGCTGGACCCGGCGCTGTTTGATGCCGCGACGGCGCAACTGGTCCCCCGCCTTGTGGCCGCAATGCAGGCGGGCGATGACGCGACCTTGCGCGCCGTGATCGCGGTGATCGAAGAAGCGGGGCTTGCGGTGCATGGCGTGGCCGAGGTGGCGCCGGGGCTGATCCCCGGTCCCGGTGTCTTGGGCGCTGTGCAACCGGGCGCGCAGGACAGCGCCGACGCCGCGCGGGCGGCGGCGATCGTGGCGGCCCTTGGCGCGGTGGACGTGGGGCAGGGCACGGTGGTGGCGCAGGGCTTGTGCCTTGCCGTCGAATCCCTGCCGGGAACGGATGCGATGCTGGATTGGGTGGCGGCCGTGGCCGGCGCGCTGCGGCCCGCAGGCGCACGGGGCGTGCTGTGGAAGGCACCGAAGCCGGGGCAGGACCTGCGCGCCGACATGCCGGCCTTGGGGCCTGAAACCGTGCGGCGGGCGGCGGCGGCGGGCCTTGGCGGCATCGCGTGGCCTGCTGGCGGAGTGCTGGTGCTCGACCGCGCCGCGATGGTGGCCGAGGCGGATCGGTTGGGTCTTTTCCTCTGGGCGCGAAGCCCGTGAAAGTGTTCGTCGTCGCAGGTGAGCCTTCGGGTGACCGGCTGGGCGGTGCGCTGATGGCGGGGCTGCGGACGCTGGCGCCTGACGTCGGGTTCGCAGGAGTGGGCGGGCCCCAGATGGAGGCTGAGGGTCTGGACAGCCTGTTCCCGATGGAGGAACTGACCGTCATGGGCCTGATCGAGGTGCTGCCGAAGTATCGCGCGCTGAAGCGCCGCATCGCGCAGACCGCGCAAGCGGTGCTTGAAAGCGGGGCGGCGGCACTGATCACCATCGACAGCCCGGATTTTTGCCTGCGCGTCGCCCGCCTTGTGAAGGCTGCGCGCCCCGAATTTCGCACCATCCATTATGTGGCACCCTCGGTCTGGGCGTG
>JAUXPG010000033.1 GCA_030683915.1 Gemmobacter sp. | reverse complement strand
GATGATGCCTGCACCGACGACGACCGTGGCCATGGGTCACTTCCAGTCGATGATGGCCTGCATGGCGGCCGCGAACTCGGCCTTTTCAGCGTCGGTCAGCGGCCCGAACGGCATCCGGCACACCCCGACCGGATTGCCCAGCAATTCGCAGCCATACTTCAGCTTCTGCACGAACTTGCCCGATTCCAGCACGTTCATCGCAGGCCACAGCGCCGTCATGATGTCCTTGGCGCGCGCATGGTCGCCGGCACGAAAGGCGGCGTCCATGTCGCACACGGGTTTCGCCATGCAGTTCGCCGGGCCGCAAATCCAGCTGTCGGCGCCCCACTGCATGAAATCCCAAGCGATGTCGTCCGACCCCGAAACAAGCTGGATACGGCCCGCATAGCGGGTGGAAATTCCGATGGCGCGTTGCAGAACCCCCGACGATTCCTTGATTCCGATGATGCGCGGATTGTCCGCCAGCGCGTCCAACGCCTCGTATCCGATTTCAACCCCGTCTTTTCCGGGGTAGGAATACAAGACGATGTTCATGTCGGTCGCCGCTATCACCGCATTGAAGTGCTGAATGATTTCGGCCTGCGTCGGCTTGGTGTAGAACGGCACGGCAAGAAGAACAGCGTCATAGCCCATCGCCTTGGCCTTCAGCGTATTGGCGATCACGCCTGCGGTCGAGGGCGCGTTGGTGCCCGCGATCAGCGTCTCGCCAGGTTTGGCGAAGTCCTTCACGAACTGCAGCACCTGTTCGCGTTCAGCGTCGGACATCAGGTTGTATTCCCCCGACGACCCACATGGCACCCAGCCCGAAACGCCCGCCGCGCGCAGGCGCGCCAGATGCCGTTCGAAGGCGGCGAAATCGATCCTGCCATCGGCCTCAAAGGGGGTGACAAGCGCGGGCATGACGCCGGACAGTTTCAGCATGGAATGATCCTTTCGCAGTGCTCCGTCAGGGGCGCGAGCACCCCATTCTTGCCGACATAATGACGACAAGTCAAACGGGAATACTCTTTGTCGACAGGACACGGGCATGCGGCCGCGCGCAAGCGAACGGCGATCCCGTAAAGGAATGTCGTGTAACACAAGGGGCGACGACGCAGCCCTGCCCTGTCGTCAAGCCCGCCTGCGAAGCGCCAATGCCTGCCGGGCCACGACCGGCGCGGCGATGGCAAGGCCAAGCATTGTCACCATCCAGTCCGGCGCCACCAGAAGGATCGCGGCCAAAGCCAGCACCAGACGTTCCACCCGCCACAGGGCGGCAAACAGCCAGCCCGAGACGGCCGAGGACAACAACCAGATGCCCGCCAACATGCCCGCGACCGCCAAGGTGAAATCACCCCATGTGAAAGACTGCGTGACGATCAGAACCGACGGCGAGAACACAAAGACAAAAGGCACCATCACCTTGCCCATCGACAACCGGAACGCCGTGTTCCCCGCACGGAACGCATTCGCCCCGGCAATGCCCGACGCCGCATAGGCCGCCAGCGCCACGGGGGGCGTGATGTCGGCCAGAACACCGTAGTAGAACACAAAGAAATGCGCGACGATGGGTTCAACGCCCAGAAGGCCCAGTATGGGCGCGGCAACTGCAACCATGATGATGTAGTTCGCCGTGGTGGGAATACCCGCCCCCATCAGGATACACACCACCGCCGTCAGGATCAGCGTCAAAAGCAGCGTCAGCGTCGGCACGCCCATCACCTCGAACGGCAGGAAGGACAGGGCGGCGTGCAGGTCGGTGGCCCAGCTTTGCGCCAGCCCGGTGACCATATAGGCCAGTTTGAACCCCACTCCCGTCAGGGTGACCACGCCGATCACCACTCCGACCAAGGCCGCCGCCGCAGTCACCGAAAGCGATTGTTTTGCCCCGAGAATGAAACCTTCCCACACCCCCAGAACCGCCATTCGCAGCCCGTCGCCTACGCCGTGACGCACGACGCACTGCACCAGCAGCACCGCGATGCAGGTCGAAATCGCCCAGAAGGCCGCCGAAAACGGCGTGCGCCCCGACAGCAGGATGGCGATCAGCACCACGAGCGGCAGAAGGCTGAGCCAGCCTTCCTTCAACACCTTCACCACGTTGGGCAACTCAGCGGCGCTCAGGCCGCGCAGGCCCAGACGCCGGGCCTCCAGATGCACCTGCATCAGCACGCCGTAAAAATGCATGAACGCAGGCACCAGCGCCGCCGTCAGGATGGTGGTCAGCGGCACCCCCAGATATTCGATCATCAGAAACGCCACCGCACCCATCACCGGCGGTGTAATCTGGCCCCCGGTCGACGCGGCGGCCTCGACAGCAGCGGCGAAATGGCGCGGGTATCCGATGCGGACCATCGCCGGGATGGTCAGCGCCCCGGTCGTCACCGTATTCGCGATGGACGACCCCGAAATCGACCCGAGCAGCGCCGATGAAAGCACCGACACCTTCGCAGGCCCGCCCGAATAACGCCCCGCCGCCGCCGAGGCGAGATCGATGAACAGTTGCCCCAGCCCGATCCGCGTCGCCATCACCCCGAACAGCACGAAGTGGAACACATAGGTCGCAATCACGCCCAGCGCGGTGCCGTAAATGCCCTGCGATGTCAGATACAGGTGGTTGACGATGGTGGTCCAGTTGGCGCCCGGATGCACCAGCACGCCGGGCATGGAGCGGCCCCAGTAGGCGTAGGCCATGAACAGGATCGCGATAACCGGCAGCGGCCACCCCATCGACCGGCGCACGGCCTCGAGCAGGGTGACAATCAGGATCGTGCCCATGATCACGTCGATGGTCAGCGGGTTGCCGACGCGGAACGCAAGGTCCGCGAACACCCAAGGCACATAGAACGCCGCCGCAGCCGCCGCGAGGCCGAGCACCCAATCGGCCAGTGGCAGACCCATCGGCGCCAGTAGTCCCGGGGGTGTTTCGCGCCGGGAAAACGCAGCAAAGGACACATAGACCAGCAGCAGCGTCACGCCCATATGCATCCCTGCGTGGGTGGTGGCGCGCGGAATCCCGAAACCTGCGGTGTAGTAGTGATAGGTCGACAGCAGGAACAGAACCGCCCCCGTTGCCAGTGTCAGCGCGGGCGACAGCACCCGGAACCGCATCTCGGGGTCATAGCGTTCCTCGATGGCCTGAAGTTCCT
>JAUXPG010000448.1 GCA_030683915.1 Gemmobacter sp. | reverse complement strand
GTTGCCGAAATCATCGAACTGCAACAGCTGGCTTTCCGTCAGCGCCTGCTGCGCCGCCAGTTTCGACCAGTTGCCAAAGCCCGACAGCCCGACGATGGCCGAGGCGGCCACGCTGGCCTGCAGGAATTCGCGGCGGGTGATCATCGCCTTCTCCTTTTCGTGCGGCAATGGCGCAGCCAGCGCGCAAAACGCGTCGGGCCGCCTGCCGGATTGTGTAAAGTGCCTAACGAATGGACGGTCAAATCAAAGGGGGTGGCGGCCCCCGCCCGAAGGCGGGGGCGCCGGGGATCAGTGGCGCACGCCGACGCCTTCGATCGACAGGCCGTTGCCGCGCGAGGCGACGTAAAGTTCCAGCGCCTTGAATTCCGGGCCGCCGGCCTTGAACGTCTCGGCGCGGGTGTCGCGCACGCAGCCGACGAACCGCTGCTGCGCCGTCACCATGCCGGCATCCTTCAGACGGTAGAGCGGAAAGCCGTTGACCTGACCCTGGCTCAGGTGGTCCGAGCGGATGTACTTGCCATAGTTGTCTTCGTGGCAGTTGGCGCAGGACATCTCCAGTTGCCCGTAACGGGTGTAGTAGATTTCCTTGCCCTGTTCCCAGAACGGCGCCGCCGGGCCGTCGATGGCGACGTTCTGCACCATGCCGCGCGACTGGAGCGAGATGAGCGACAGCATGTCCTTCATCTTGTTTCCGGTCACACCCCAGGGCTCCAGCCCCATGCGTTCGGTCACACAGCTGTTGATGTAGTCTTCGACGATCATCAGCTTGCCGGTCTTGGCATCGACGCGGGGCGTGACGGCGCGCAGGCCCGCCATGGTTTCGGGGCCCTGATGGCAACCGGCGCAGCTTTCGCCGCCCTTGCCTTGCGCCTCGTTCCAGCTGTCGAGCCCGCGATCCACAAAGACCATCGACGGGTTGTCGAAATCATCGCGCTGCATGTCGCGGGTGGTGTCGTCGCGGAAGTGCCAGCCGGACCAGATGGTGTCGAACACATCCTTCAGGTGGTCCGGGGCCGGTGCGGTTGTCACAAGCGTGATCACGCCGTCATCGGTCGTCACCTCGAGCGTGTCCTCGGCCGGATCGGCGAAGGCCGTGCCCGCAAGGGCCAGGCCAAGGACCGCCGTGGCGGCCAGGGTGTGCTTGCGCAGCTGCATGGTTTCTCCTCCCAGAAAGCCGAGTTGGCGGCGAAGTCAGGCGATCTTGATGGATTTGACGTCTTCGTAGACCGAGCCGTCGTCGTCGTACCACGTGAACTTGATGTCGCCTGCCGCATCGACCCGGGCATCGAATTCGAAATAGGGGTTGGTGGACACCGCCGGTTCGATCGTGACGTCGATCACGTTCTGGCCATTCAGGTCACAGGTGAAGCGGTTGATGATGGAGCGCGGGATGAGGTTGCCGTCGGCCCCCTTGCGCTGGCCGGATTCCATCTGGTGCGAGATGAGCGCCTTGATGGTGATGACTTCGCCGGCCTTGGCCGAGGCGGGCACCTTCACGCGGGGTTTTGCGTCTTTTGCCATGGTGGTTCTCCTGTTCGCTTGTCTCAGCCGCCGCAGCCGCCGATGGTGACCTTGACGGTCGTCGACGCCTGGCGGATCGACCCATCGGCCATCTTGG
Source organism: Gemmobacter sp. (assembly GCA_030683915.1). GTDB lineage: Bacteria > Pseudomonadota > Alphaproteobacteria > Rhodobacterales > Rhodobacteraceae > Wagnerdoeblera. The sequence goes on along the minus strand of JAUXPG010000448.1, from coordinate 1,637 downwards.
CCAGCGCGATCACGTCCTGGGTGGCGGCAAGGCGGATGCGGGTGGCGGCCATCTGGCTGCCGGCCGCCGGGCCGAAGGTGAAGGTGGCGACCGCCGGGGTGGGGTTGCCCGCCGCAAGCAGCATGATGGCCACGGCGCCCGGCGCGGTGACCGACACCGGCACGGTGTTGCCGTTTTCGGCAATTTCCGGGGCGGTGATGGTGATGCCTTCGGCCGAAGCGGTGGCACCGCCTGTGAAGTCCTTGGTCAGCTCATCGACCGTGGCGGCGAAGGCCGGATTGGACAGCGTGGCGGCGGCAATCCCGCCAAGGCCGGCCCACAGGGCATCTCGTCTGGAAAGTTTCATGGGTGTCTCCTTGGGTTCTTGTCCGGCCTGTCAGTCCTTGAGGGTGAGCAGATAGGCCACCACGTCTTCGACCTGTTGCGCCGACAGGATCGGCGTCAGCGGGCCTTCGGGGGCCTTGCCGGAATAGCCCGCACCGGGGCGGATATAGGTTTCGGTCTTGTAGAAGGCGGGCATGAAGGTGCCGTCGAAGGTCATCTTCGCGTTGGCGACCAGCCCGCGCAGTTTCGCCTCGGACCAGCGGTCCGCGGCGCCATCCAGCGGCGGCCCGATATCGCCGTGGAACGGCACATCGGGCATGGCGCCGATGGGGTGGCAGGCGACGCAGTTTCCAAGCGCCGCCGTGGTCATCACCTTCTTGCCGTTGGCGGCATCGCCGGGCGTGCCGGTCAACGAGGCGACGATGGCGCCGTCTTCGAATGTGACGGCCGAGGGGGCCGTTTCGCTGGCGGCGGGGCCGGCCAAGAGCGCGGCCATGGCGAGCACGAGCCAGTGCTGGCTTGTCATTGCGATCCTCCCTGATCACTCCGTGTGGATTACGATACTTCCTGTATACCGCCGTGCGCAATAGAAATATATGTATCCGTGAATATTCCTATATGCTACGATGTATCAAAGACTTGCGGTCAATTGTTCGCGTTGGCGCGACCGGCGAGGAACTTTTGAAAGTGCTCGCCGCCCGCATAGCCCTTGTCGCGCACCCATGTCAGAAGCGCCTCGGTCGTGCCCTTGCCGAAGGCGCCGGGCATCATGGCGACGGCTGATTCTGCGGCGGTTCTGCCTTCGGGCACCTCTTCGGGCAGAAAGATCATGGTGGGCGTGAACATGACGCCCCAGCGCACCGCCATGTCCTTTTCCGGCAAGGTGGTGCCGTCGAAATCGGTCACCTCCACATCACCGAACAGGTTGATCTGGATGATGAAATACGATTCGCGGATCAGCGCGTCGATGGCGGGATCGGGGTAGACCTCGGCGTGCATCCGGCTGCAATAGATGCAGCCGCGCTGTTCGATCAGCAGCAGCAGGCGGCGGCCTTCGGCGTTCGCCTCGTCCAGATCCTCGCGCAGGTCCTTGAAGGTTTCGCGCAGCCAGTCGGGCTTGTGCAGGCCATCGTCGCCCAACGGGGCGGCCAGCACCGGCATGGCGGACAGAAGGAAGGCGGCAAGCGTGGCAGGTTTGGCAAGGCGCATGGGAACTCCCCCCTATTGCAACGTGAAGGACCAGTCGAAGTTCTCGATCATCCAGAACGCGATGAGGTTGACGCTGTTGGTGGCGATCAGGATGCCGAAGATGA
>JAUXPG010000378.1 GCA_030683915.1 Gemmobacter sp. | reverse complement strand
GCCCGCCTTGCTGGACGCCGAGGCGTTGGCCGAGGCCACGCGCCAAACGGGCGATGCCGCCTACAGCATCGCCCGCCATGTCGAATTGCTTATTGCCTTGATGGCCGAGGCGCGGCTGGCGGCGCGCGCCCCGGTCTGACCCTTACATGAAGGCGTCGGGCATCGACGCCTTCTTGCGTGCGACATAGTCGGTCAGGCTGTCGCGGATTCCTTCGTCCAGCGCGGGTTGCTGGTAATCGCCCAGCATCTTTTGCACCCGGATCGAGGCGAGCGCCTGCGTGTCGCGGGCGCCGTCTTCGTCCCAGGTCTCGAAGGGTTTGTAATCCAGAAGGTCAGACCGCCAGAACGCCTCTTTGAAATTGGCACGGGTATGGTCGCAGCCCAGATAATGCCCGCCCGGACCCACCTCGCGGATGGCATCCATCGCTTGCCCGTTTTCAGACACGTCGACCCCGCGCGCCAGCCCATGCAGCGCGCCCAGCTGGTCGGCGTCCATCACGAACTTCTCGTAGGAACTGACCAACCCGCCTTCGAGCCAGCCGCAGGCGTGCAACATGAAGTTCACGCCGCTCAGCAGGCCCATGTTCAGGCTGTTCGCCGATTCGTAGGCCGCCTGTGCGTCCGGCAGTTTCGACCCGCAGAAGGCACCCGCGCTGCGATACGGCAGCCCAAGCCGCCGCGCCAGTTGCCCGGCGCCATAGGTGATCAGCGACGCTTCGGGCGTGCCAAAGGTCGGCGCCCCCGAGTTCATGTCGATCGAGGTGACGAAGGCGCCGAAAATCACCGGCGCGCCGGGGCGCACGAGCTGGGAATAGGCGACACCGGCCAAAACCTCGGCCAACACCTGCGTCAGCGTGCCCGCCACCGTGACCGGCGCCATCGCACCGCCCACGATGAACGGCGAAATGATCGCCGCCTGATTCGCCGCGGCATAGACTTCGAGCGCGCCCATCATGATTCCGTCAAACGTGAGCGGGCTGTTGATGTTGATGAGGCTGGTCATCACCGTGTTCTGGTCGACGAAATCGGCGCCGAACAGCAGCTTGGACATTTCCACCGAATCAACGGCGCGCTCGGGCGCCGTGACCGACCCCATGTAGGGCTTGTCGCTGAGCGTCATGTGCGACAGCAGCATATCCAGATGCCGCTTGTTGACCGGAATGTCGGTGGGTTCGCAGACCGTGCCGCCGGAATGGTGCAGCCATTTCGACATGTAGCCCAGTTTCACGAAGTTGTTGAAATCGGCCATCGTGGCATAACGCCGCCCGCCCGAGGCATCGCGCACGAAGGGCGGACCATAGACCGGCGCCAGCACCAGATTGCGTCCGCCGATTTCGACATTGCGTTCGGGGTTGCGGGCCGCCTGGGTAAAGGTACGCGGCGCAGTGGCGCAAAGTTTGCGGGCCAACCCGCGTGGAATATGCACCCGTTCGCCCCGAACATCGGCGCCGGCTGCGCGCCAACGGTCCAACGCGGCAGGGTTTTCCACGAAATTGACGCCGATTTCCTCAAGCACCGTTTCGGCGTTGGCCTCGATGATTGCCAGCGCCTCGTCGTTCAGCACTTCAAAGTTCGGGACGTTGCGGGTGATGAACCGCGCGGTCTCGATCGACACTGCCGTGCGTTCTGCCCGCCGGGCTGCGCCGCCGCCGCCCCGTGCCCGCCGTCCGCCCAAATCGCTCATCGCCAAGCACCCCTTGCTGCATCCTTCCTTGCTTTTACTGCGCCCGCGTGCAGGACGTGCCGCGTTTGCGTCACTTCTCGCCCGAATCCGACATTGGCAAAGTCGCGGATCAACCGCGGCGGGGGATCAGTTCCTGCACGATGCCCGCGCTCAGCAGGTAGACCGAGGTGATGATCAGCCCCCAGTGCGCCCAGCTTTGGGGGTGGAAATCGACCCAAGCCGCCCATGCGGCAAAGCCGGTCCAGGCCAAAGCCATCGGCAAGGTCACCGCACGCCAGCGCGCGGTGCGGACCGGATGCACAAACTTGAACCGGGTGAACATGGTCAGGGCCAGGGCCACCACAAGGGCCAGCGTGACCCAGAAATCGGGCTTCAGCGCAAAGATGACCAAAGCCACCATGTTCCAGCACGCAGGGAACCCGGCAAAGGAATTGTCCTTTGTCTTCATGCGGGTATCGGCAAAATACAGCGCCGAGGTGAAGGTGATCACGATGATCGCCACCCAGCCGGTCCAACCGGGGAGCAATCCGCTGGCAAACAGCGCATAGGCCGGGATGAACACATAGGTCAGATAATCGATGATCAGGTCCAGCAATACACCGTCGATCAGCGGCGCGCGGGTCTTGACCCCGTACCGGCGGGCCAAGGGGCCATCGACACCGTCCACGACAAAGGCGACGACCAGCCACAGGAACATCATGTCCCAGTTGCCGTCGACCGCCGCGAGCATCGCCAACATCGACCAGACCGCGCCGGTGGCGGTCAGCAGATGGACGGAGTAGGCTTTGACCGTGTCGTTCATGGACACCCTAATGCCGCAAACGCCCCCGCGATGCAATCACGCGCGCGGATGGGCGCGGGCATAAACCTCCATCAGGCGCGCGGTATCGACCGCGGTATAGGCTTGGGTGGTCGACAGCGATGCATGCCCGAGCAGTTCCTGAATCGCCCGCAAATCGCCCCCGGCGTTCAGAAGATGCGTCGCAAAAGAGTGCCGCAGCGCATGCGGCGGCGCGGTTGAAGGCAGG
>JAUXPG010000377.1 GCA_030683915.1 Gemmobacter sp. | reverse complement strand
GTCGGCCTCGGACACCGGGGCGCGCAAGGCTTTGGCAGCCTGATATTCCGGGCTGTCGAAACACGCCTTGGCCGTTTCCAGACTGTCGAATTCTATTACCACCGTGCGGCGGCGCGCGGTCCCTTCGCGCACCTCCTGCGCCCCGCCCCGGACAATGAACCGCGCGCCGTATTTCGCAAACGCCACTGCATTGGCGCTGCGGTAGGCTTCGTATGCGGCGGGGTCATGGACATCGACATGCGCAACCCAGTAACCTTTTGCCATTACACGCTCCGATCCGGCGCAAGAATGCGCCCCTGCGCCACCCGCACTGCGGTGCCCGCCACGCGGGCCTCCAGCAGTTCACCTTGGTCCACCACTGCCGTCAGGCGCAAGCGGCTTGGGCGCCCCATCTCGATCCCTTGATCGACCGTGATAACGGTTTCCCCGTCGGCCAAGGCGCCCTGACCCTGCAAGACGGCGGCGAAGATGGCGGTGGCCGATCCGGTGGCGGGGTCTTCGGGAATGCCGGCCGTCGGCGAAAACATCCGCGCGCGCACCGTGCCGGGGCCGGTCGGCACATAGGCCCAGATCGCATCGACCCCATGCGCGGCCATCAGTGATGACCAAGCCGGTTCACGCGGCCCGGCGGAGGCAAGCTCCGCAAGGTCGGGCAGCGCCGCGAACAGGAACTGCGGGCCGCCCCCGTATACCCCGGCATGATCCACCCGCGCCAACCCCAGCGCCGCTGCCACCCGCGCCCCGTCCACCGGCGCCTGAACGACATGCGGGACCACCGGAGCTGTCAGCTCTGCCACCATGCCACCCGGCGCCGAGGTCAGCGTTACCGGGACCAACCCAGCCGCTTCTTCCAGCACCAATTGCCCCGACAGCCCGCGCAATTCGGCCAGTAATACCGCACAGCCGATCGTCGGGTGCCCGGCAAAGGGGATCTCTGCGGTGGGAAAGAAAATCCGCACCCGCGCGGCATGGGCCGGGTTGACCGGGGTCTGTACAAAGATCGTTTCCGACAGATTGAATTCGCGCGCAAGCTTCAGCATCTGGTCGTCCGCCAGCCCATCCGCGCCCAGCACCACGGCCAGAGGATTGCCCGCAAAGGGGGCATCGGTGAACACATCCAGAATGTGATAGTCGAGCATCATGCGTCAAACAGCGCTGATATCCGCGCCGCCTCCTCATCCAACCGCCACGGCGGGTTGATGACAAACAGCCCCGACCCGACCATGCGGTGACCTTCGCGCACCGGCGGGAACCGCACCTCGTGACGCAACGCGCCGGGGTGCGCGCGCTCCAGCGCCGCCAGCATCGGGCCATGTGCGGCGCCGGTCAGAAGCGGATACCACAGCACGATCACGCCCACTGGCCATTTGCGCGCCAGTTCCGCGATCAGACCGGGCAGGCGCGCGTAGTCTTCCTTCACTTCGTAAGACGGGTCGATCACCAGCAGACCACGGCGGGGTGTGGGCGGGCAGACGGCGCGGGCCATCGCAAAACCATCCTCGTGCCGCTCCTCGGCTTCGAACGGCGCCATCGCTTCGGACAGTGCGGCGTGTTCACGAGGGTGCAGTTCGGCCAGCACGATCCGGTCGAACACCCGCAACAGCAATCCCGCGATCACCGGTGATCCGGGATAGGCCGAGGGCCCATGCGCCGCGCGCACGGCGTCCAGGCAGCGCCGGTAAGGATGGTCCGGCGCGAACCGCGCCGCCAACCGTTCCACCCCGCCCGCCGCTTCGCCGGTTTTCACCGCTTCTGGGGCGTCAAGCGCATATAGTCCGCGCCCGGCGTGGGTTTCGATATAGGTCATGGCCTTGGGCTTGTCGGCCATGGCGGCAATCATCCACGCCAGAAGCGCGTGCTTCTGGACATCGGCCGCGTTCCCCGCGTGATAGGCGTGCTGATACGACAACATGCGCCAGCCCTACCGCAGCCCCCCGCGCCCGGCAAGCCGGGGCTTGCACACCAGCGCCCGCCCGGTGCAGGTTGAGCGTCGGAGGACCCCATGCCGCGCATCGCCCGCCCGATCCATCCCCCTGCGCGCAGGCTGGCATGACCGGCGCCCGCCCCCGCTCGCGCATCCAGCAAAAGAACCGCGAAACCATCCTCGACGCGGCGCTTGAGGTCTTTTCGCAATTCGGGTTTCGCGGGGCCACGCTGGACCAGATTGCCGAGGCTGCGGGTCTGTCGAAGCCCAATGTGCTGTATTACTACCCGTCAAAAGAAGCGATCCATACGGAACTGCTGCAAAATCTCTTGGATGTCTGGTTGCAGCCGCTGCGCGATCTCGACCCGGGCGGCGACCCGATGGACGAACTGCTGCGCTATGTCCGGCGCAAGCTGGACATGAGCCGCGACATGCCGCGCGAAAGCCGGCTGTTCGCCAACGAGATGCTGCAAGGCGCGCCACGCATGGGCGAAAGTCTGGGCGGCGCACTTCGGGCGCTGGTTAATGACAAGGCGGCGGTGCTGCAAGGCTGGATGGACAGCGGGCGGCTGACCCCGGTGCCGCCGGTGCATCTGGTGTTCTCGATCTGGGCGCTGACCCAGCATTACGCCGATTTCGAAATTCAGGTCCGCGCGGTGCTTGGCCCCGGCCACGACCCGTTTGCCGAAGCCGAGGTGTTTCTGGACACGTTGTTCCGCCGGTTGCTATCGCCGCAAACCTGACCGCGGCGGTGATGCGGGGGACCGTTTTCTTGCACAAAACAAGAAAACGGTGCGTTCCTTTGCATAGCGACGCTCCCCCGGCCCGATGTCAGGCAAAACTGCGGATCGTGGCGAGCGCCCCGTCCAGTGCTGTGCCCTTTTCATCCAACAGTGCGGCTTCGCGCAGGCGCCTTGACCAGTCGGCCGCGTCGGACCGTGCCGCGACCAGCGCGGTGCCCTCCAGCACCCGGTCGAATTTGGTCAGGCCACGGGCGTGGGTATCAGAATAGCCCTTGATCAGACGGCGCGCGCGTATCACCTCGACCGCCAGATCGTAGTTGGCGGCGCGGTATCCCATCGCCGTGTCCAGCCAGCGCGCAAGGTGCGCCATTTCCTGCGCGTGGCGCAGCGTCTTGCGGCGCCAACCTTTCAGGCCGCCCAGCACATACAGCATGACGTAGGCGCGCAAGGTGTCGGTCCGCAGCCGCCGACCCTTGCCAAACCACCGATCCAGTCGCGCCATCCGTGCCGGGTCTGCCTGCCAGCGGGCCCCCATCGCCGCCGGAAACAGGCTGGAAAGCTCTTCGGCGCGGGGGTGGAAATATTCGGTCAGGTGCAGCAGCTTGCCGTCCTTGACCCCCATCTCGCCCTTGATGCGCGCCAGCCGCGCGGCGCGGGTCTTGCGGTCGGCAACGCGGATGATATCGTCATAGGCCATGGCGTTGGCGATGTATTTCGCCGCCTCGCGCGACAGCGCCCAGCCGTTGCCTGCCTTATCCTGCGCGAGGATTGTATCCAGCCGGTCAAGATATTCGGCGCCATAGGCAAGGTCCTGAAAATCCACCACCTTTTCAAGGCCGGGCCGGGCCATTTCGGCCACGGGCGCGGGCAGGGCCGCAACACGGGCCACCAGCCTGTCCCATTCCGCCACCAGACGGGCCGGGCCGGTGACTTTGGGAGATGCGCCGGCTTGCGGCGCGGTGGCCGGGGCCCCTGTCACGCCGTTCAGCGCCGTATCGAACCCGGCGGCAAAGGCGCGCAAACTGGCCTCCACCCCTTTGCCGCCTGCCTTGATCGCATCCTCGAAGGCCGATCGCGGGAAGGGCAGCGCACCCGATGCCGCAAGCGCCCCGAACAGCGACGCCGAGATGACCGAGCCTTGGCCGACCGCCACAGCATCGAAGTTTGCCGCGATGAAGCGGCGCGCGGCAATCTCGCCTGCCGCCATCACCTCGTCCGCCGAGGCGATGCCGTTGCCGGGCACCATCTTTTCGCTCACGGCAAGCGAGCGGTGCGTGGACGCGATCAGCGTGGTGCGGTCGGGTGTGACGAAGCCGCGCATGATGGATCGTCCGGCTTCCATCATCTCGGCGGCGATCATCACATCAACGTCGCCCCCTGCGGGCATCAGCGAAAAGATCGGGGTGCCGCCTTCGGCCGGGGCCATTTCGATGTAATAGACCGTGGCGCCGGTGCGCTGCGCCACCCCCGCGACCGAGGTGGCCTGCGCGGCATAGCCGTTGCGCCGGGCCAGATCCTCGATCCAGTTGGTCAGCACACCGCCGCCCTGGCCGCCGACGGCAAGGATGGCCACCTTGATGATGCCTTGCAGCCGGACATCGGGCGTTTTCACGGTCAGCGGAATGTTCATGCGGCATCTCCGAAATTCAGACGGCGGGCCGCGCGGCGGCCGTGCAGCCAATTGATGACCGCATCGCGCCATCCGGCCACCCGGGATTCGAGCGGTGACGGGTTGTGCACCACCCGCGCTTCATAGAACGACGGGCACAGGATGGCCGCGTCCGCCACCTCGCCACAGTTGCCGCACCCGACACAGGACTGGTCGATGCTGGCCACCGGATCGTCGCGCAACGGATCGTCCAGCACCTTCAGCCCCAGTGACGGGCAGCCCGACAACCGCATGCAGGCGTGGTCGCCGGTGCAGATATCCTCGTCCACGCCAAAGCGCGGGGTTTCCACCCGGCGACCTTCCTTGATCGCCTTTTGCGCCAGCGGCTTTTCGCGGCGCTGCTTGTTGAGCATGCATTCCGACGATGCGACGATGACCTTGGGGCCTTTTTCCGGCGTCGTCAGCGCCTCGCGCAGGACGTCGCGCATTCGTGTCACGTCATAGGTGCGCGGCACCTCGCGCACCCAAGTGATGCCGACACCTTTCAGCGCCTTGGAAATCGGATTCTTGGTGGATTTGGTGTCGTTGTCGGCGCGGGAGGACATGATGTCCTGCCCGCCGGTCGCGGCGGAATAGTAGTTGTCCACAATGACCGCAACGCCGTCCGATTTGTTGAACGCCATGTTGGTAAAGCTGGATGACAGCCCGTTGTGCCAGAACCCGCCATCGCCGATGATCGAAATCGCGCGCTTGTCGCCTCCGGCATCGAAGGCGCCGTTGGCGGCAGGGCCAAGGCCATAGCCCATGGTCTGGCCCCCCACTTCGAACGGCGGCAGCGACCCGAACAGATGGCAGCCGATGTCGGCGGCGATCTGGTGCTGGCCCAGTTCCTCTTGCACCAGTTTCAGCGCGGCAAAGATCGGGCGTTCCGGGCAGCCGGTGCAGAACCCCGGCGGGCGGATCGGCACGGTCTTGCTCAGGTCCGGGATCTTGGGGCGTTCCTGATTGGGTGCGCGGACCTGTGCGGGAAGCATCTCGGGCGCGGCCTGCTTGAGGAAGGCGGTGATGCTGTCAAGCATGACCTGCCCGGTGTATTCGCCCGCCATCGGCAAGATATCCTTGCCGTGCAGCCGCACCTTGGACCCGGCACGGTAGAGATGCGTGGCCAGGGCTTGTTCGATGAATTCGGGTTGGCCTTCCTCGATCACAAGGATCGAGTCCTTGCCTTCGCAGAATTCGAAGAACTCAGCCGGCACCAGCGGATAGGTCACGTTCAGCACATAAAGCGGCACCTCGGTGTTGCCGAAGATGTCGGCCAGACCCAGCCGTTGCAGGGCCCGGATCACGCCGTTGTACATGCCGCCCTGAAGCACCAGCCCGACCTTGGCCTGCGCCGGGCCGAACACCTCGTTCAGGCCCTTTTCGCGGATGAAGCGTTCGGCTTTCGGCCAGCGCGCGTTTATCTTTTCATGCTCATGCGCAAACGACATCGGCGGCAGCACGACGCGCTTGAAATCCGACTGCGGGCGGGCCACGGCCTCGGCCACCGTCAGCGCCGGGCGACGGTTGTCGCGGGTGGCAAAGGTGCCCGACACATGGCACGCCCTGATCCGCACTGTCAGGATGACCGGGGTGTTGCTGGCCTCGGACAGTTCGAACCCGTCGCCGACCGCCTTGACGATGCTGGTCAGGTTCGGGCGCGGGTCCAGCAACCAGAGCTGCGATTTCATGGCGAATGCGTGGGTGCGTTCCTGCATGATGCTGGACCCTTCGCCGTAATCCTCGCCGACAATGATCAGCGCGCCACCGCTGACCCCTGACGACGCAAGGTTCGCCAGCGCGTCCGAGGCGACGTTCACGCCGACCGGGCCCTTGAACGTGACCGCGCCCCGGATGGGGTAATGCACCGATGCCGCCAGCATCGCTGCCGCCGCGGCCTCGTTCGCGTTCGCCTCGAATTGCACGCCCAACTCGCCCAGCAGGTCCTGCGCGTCGGCCAGAACGTCCATCAAGTGGCTGATCGGCGCCCCCTGATAGCCGCCGACGTAGCCCACGCCGTTTTCCAGCAACGCCTTGGTGATGGCGAGGATGCCCTCGCCGGTGAATGTGTCGCCTGCGCCTTTGCGCAAGTCCTGCACTTCGGCCTTGAAACTGCGTTCCGCCATGGCGTGGATTCCTTAGATGTCGTGCTTGCGGATATTGGTCAGGATTTTTCTCAGCGTGCCGACGAAGGCCGCGCGTTCGGCATCGGGGATGCCGCGAAACATGCGGTCATAGGCCTCGTACATATGCGGCCACAGCGTTTCCTGTGCGGCGCGGCCCGCTTCGGTGATGTAAACCCGGGTGGCGCGGCTGTCATTGGCGTCGGGTTCGCGGCGCACCAGACCGGCGGCATCCAGCTGATCCAGGGCGCGGGACAGGGTGGATTGCTCGGTCACGGTATAAACCGCCAGTTCGCGGATCAGTGGCCCCTCGACCACCGAAAGCGCGGCCAGCGCGCGCATCTTGGGCGTGGTCAGCCCAAGGGCCGCCAGTTCCTCGCGCAACGACAGGTTATAGCGCCCCATGATCCGGTTCATCAGATAGGGGGCAAAGTTCGACAACCCGATCTCGCCCAGACGGGGCGGGGTTTCAGGG
>JAUXPG010000371.1 GCA_030683915.1 Gemmobacter sp. | reverse complement strand
GGCACCATGGGAGAAAGCGATGCGGGTTTCAAGCAGGGGCGATGTTGATCCCTTCATCGTGATGGATGTCATGGAATCGGCGCGCGCGCTGGAAAGGCAGGGCCGCCACATCATCCACATGGAGATCGGCCAACCCGGCAGCCCGGCCCCCGCAGGGGCACGGGCTGCGCTGGCCGATGCGATGGCGCAGGATGCGCTTGGCTATACCGAGGCACTTGGCCTGCCGGCCTTGCGTCAGGGAATTGCGGCGCTCTACCGCCGTTGGTACGGCGTGGACCTGAACCCGGACCGGGTGATCGTCACCTCGGGGTCTTCGGCGGCGTTTTTGCTGGCGTTTTCGGCGTTCTTCGATGCGGGGGATGCCGTGGGCCTTGGGCTGCCGGGGTATCCCAGTTATCGTCACATCCTCAAGGCGCTGTCGCTGCGCGCCATCGGCATCCCCACCGGCCCGCAGACCCGGTTTCAACCGACGCCCGCGCTTTTGCCGGAAGGTCTGGCGGGGCTGATCGTAGCGTCGCCCGGCAACCCCACCGGCACGATGCTGGGTCAGGCCGAGCTTGCCGCCCTTGCCGCCACCTGCACCGAGCGCGGCATGGCATTGATATCGGACGAGATCTACCACGGTCTGCATTACGGCGCGCCGGCCATCAGCGCGCTTCAGGTCACTGATGAGGTCTGCGTCATCAATTCCTTCTCGAAATACTTTTCGATGACAGGGTGGCGCATCGGCTGGATGGTGGTGCCAGAGCCGCACATCCGCCGGATCGAGCGGTTGGCCCAGAACCTGTTCATATGCCCCCCGCATGCCAGCCAGATCGCCGCATTGGGTGCGCTGGACTGCACCGAGGAACTTGAACGCAACCGGACCGTCTATGCCGAAAACCGCCTGCTGATGCTGGAAGGCCTGCCGCGTGCCGGGTTCAGCCGCATTGCGCCGCCCGACGGGGCCTTTTACGTCTATGCCGATGTATCGGACCTGACCAACGACAGCCGCCAACTGGCTGCCGACATCCTGTTAGAGGCGGGGGTGGCGGTGACGCCGGGCCTTGATTTTGATCCGGCGCGCGGACACGCCACGCTGCGGTTTTCTTATGCCGGGGCGACCGCCGACATTGCCGAAGGGCTGGACCGCCTTGCACGGTTCATGGCCAACCGGCGCGCCTGATCACCCCGGTGATCAGGCGGCGGGCCGCGCCGCATCTGGCGGCGTTACAGGCCCTGACGGATGAACTGGCCGGGGTTGAAGCGGCCAAGGTTGCCCATCAGCTGCTGGATCAGGCCGACGCCCTTGATGTTGCTGTCGGTCACGCGCCGCGACAAGGCCACCACCTGCCCGTCGGCCAGCCCGAAACGTTCCACGTTGCTGACGCGGCCGCGCGGATCGAAGCTGACGGCAACAACCTGCCGATCGATTTCGCGGGGGGCTGCGGCGCCCTGCTGGGACCAGCGGCTCTGGACGTAATACCACCCGCTGTTCTGCATGACCCCGCCTGCAGTGGGGCGCCCGACCTTGAACGCAACGGTTTCGCGCGTGTCGCGACCGACGGCGACGGTCGACAGGTCCTCGTCCGAAGGGACGTAACCGTGGTTCCGCACGATTTCAGAGCAGGCGCTCAGTGCCAGAAGCGCAAGCCCTGCCAGTGCCATGCGCACACCTGGTACTGCCAATCCCATTGCGTCCTCTTGCCTTGACCGCGGAAGCCTCCTAATCGGCTTACAGAAGGATGCGGCGCGGTTCAAGTCGCCGCCGCACCCCGCAGGACACCCGCCACAGCGAGGCCCGCATGACAGACCACACCCCGACCCGGATTCGCACCGCGGATCTGACCGGCAACCGCCGCCGGTCGTTCGATCTTGTGCCCGATGCCGCCGCGCGCGATGCGTTGGCCAAGGACCTTGGCCTGATCGCGCTGCCCATGCTGCGCTTTACAGGCGAATTGCGCCCCTCGGGGCGTTCGGATGTCGTGCTTTCGGCGCGGCTGACCGGGCAGGCCGACCAGGCCTGTATCGTCACGCTGGCGCCGGTGCCCTGCACGCTCGACGAGCAGGTGACGCGCAGCTATATCTCTGACTGGTCGGAGCCCGAGGGCGAGGAAATCGAGATGCCCGAGGATGACAGCCGCGAACCCATGCCCGAAATCGTGGACCTGACCGAAGTGATGGCCGAGGCGCTGGCCCTTGCCTTGCCCGACTATCCGCGCGCACCGGGGGCAGAACTGGGGCAGGCGGTGTTCGCAGCCCCCGGCACGGCACCACTGGGTGACGACGACATAAAGCCTTTTGCCGGGCTTGCCGCGCTCAAGGACAAACTCAAGAACTGAGACGCGGAAAGGGGCTTGCGCCCGGCCAGAATCCGGCTATTTTCCGCGCCTCGCAAGACAGGTCGTGCCGCCTTGGTTCAAGATCAAGGTGTGGCGCGATTTTCGCAAGAAGATCAGGGGCGTGTCCCTGACAAGCCCGAGGTTGATGACATGGCCGTTCCGCAGAACCGCACCACCCGTTCGCGCCGCAACATGCGCCGCGCCCATGACGCGCTGGTTGCCGCGAACCCCAACGAATGCCCGAACTGCGGCGAACTCAAGCGCCCGCACCACGTGTGCGGCGCCTGCGGCCACTACGATTCGCGTGAAGTCGTTGCGACCGCGACCGAAGTTGATCTGGACGAGGACGCGGCGTAAGGCCACGGCCCCGCGCCACGCAACCCCGTCACACCATGGTTTCGACCAAGCCGGACGTTCCCACCAGCGCTGACCTTGCCGTAGTCGGGCAGCGTCTGGTGATTTCCGTGGATGCGATGGGCGGCGACCAAGGCCCTGCGGTCGTGGTGGCCGGTGTGGCTGCCGCAGTCGCGGCCAACCCGGACGTTCACATCCTTTTGCATGGCGATCAGGCCGTGCTTGCCCCGCTTCTGGGCAAGAGGCCGGGGCTTGCGTCGTCTGTCACCGTCTGCCACGCCGAGCGCGTGGTGACGATGGACGATAAGCCCAGCCAAGTGATGCGCCACGGCGAAGGCACCTCGATGTGGTCGTGCATCGACGCGGTGCGCAGCGGCGCAGCGGCGGCGGCGGTTTCATGCGGCAACACTGGCGCGCTGATGGCGGTGTCGATGATCCGCCTGCGCCGGTTGCCCGGCGTCGGGCGCCCGGCCATCGCGTGCCTTTGGCCCAGTCGCAACCCCGGCGGGTTCAATGTGATGCTGGATGTGGGCGCGGACGTGAAGGCCGACCCGCAAGACCTTTTGCAATATGGCATGATGGGCGCGTCCTATGCGCGCAACGGTCTGGGGCTGACCCGACCGCGTGTCGGGCTGCTGAACGTCGGCACCGAGGAACACAAGGGCCGCGCCGAACTGAAGGCCGCGCATGACCTTATGTCGGGCGCCGCTGCAGTTGGCGGGTTTGATTTTGTCGGCTTTGTCGAAGGTGGCGACATTCCGTCGAATCGTGTGGATGTTGTCGTGACTGACGGCTTCACCGGCAACATCGCCCTCAAGACCGGCGAAGGCACCGCCAAACTGGTCGGCGATTTTCTCAAGCAGGCGTTCAATGCCACCTTCATGTCCAAGATCGCTGCCTTGCTGGCGCTGACCTCGCTCAAGCGGTTGCAGGCCCGGATCGACCCGCGCCGCGTGAACGGCGGGGTGTTTCTTGGGCTGAACGGTACGGTCGTCAAATCGCACGGCTCGGCCGATGCGACAGGGATCGAGGCCGCGATCGGCCTTGCCTGTCGTCTGGCTCGCGCCGGTTTCATCGAGCGGCTGGCAGCGCGGGTTGCATCCGCGCAGGCTGCGGGGCAGGATACCCCCGGGCTGGGGGAAGATACCGGGGCAACACCATGACAATCCGCGCCGTGGTCCGTGGGGTCGGGCATTGTCTGCCCGACCGGGTTGTGACCAATGCTGACCTCGAGACGCTGGTCGAAACCACCGATGAGTGGATTCGTGCCCGTTCGGGGATCGAGCGGCGGCATTTCGTGGCCGAAGGCGAGCTGACCTCGCATCTGGCGATCCGCGCGGCGCAGGCTGCGCTGGATGACGCCGGGCTGACGGCGGAGGATATCGACGCGGTGATCGTTGCCACATCGACGCCCGACCTGACCTTTCCGTCGGTCGCCACGATGGTGCAGGCCGGCTTGGGAATGACGCGCGGCTTTGGCTACGATCTTCAGGCGGTCTGCGCCGGGTTCGTCTTTGCGCTGGCGAATGCCGATGCGATGATCCGGGGCGGGGTTGCCGTGCGGGTTCTGGTGATTGGCGCCGAAACCTTCAGCCGCCTGATGGACTGGACCGATCGCACCACCTGCGTTCTGTTCGGAGATGGTGCCGGTGCGCTTGTGCTCGAGGCAGTGTCAGGTGAAGGCACGTCAGCCGACCGGGGCATCCTTGCGGTGGACCTGCATTCCGACGGGCGGCACAAGGACCTGCTGTATGTCGATGGCGGAACCTCGACCGGGGTGACCGGCCATCTGCGGATGGAAGGCAAGGAAGTGTTCCGCCACGCGGTCGAGAAACTGGCCTCGACCGCCCACGCCGCGTTGGACAAGGCGGGGCTGGGGTCGGCCGATGTTGACTGGATCGTGCCGCATCAGGCCAATATCCGCATCATC
>JAUXPG010000356.1 GCA_030683915.1 Gemmobacter sp. | reverse complement strand
TGCTGGGTGGCAAGGCCGAGGCCGCCACAGCGCCGGATGCCGAAACGCTGAAGCAAGAGGTCAAGGACCTTGGCCTTGATGCCTCGGGGGTCGACATCGCGGTGGAAGGTGACAAGGTGGTGGTGACCGGCACCGCCGTCTCGCCCGAGGTAAAGGAAAAGATCATCCTTGCTGTCGGCAACGTCGCGGGTGTGGCGGCGGTGCAGGCTGACACCACCGAAGAGCCGGTGTTCCACACCGTGGCCAAGGGCGACACGCTGTCGGCCATTGCCAAGAAGACGCTGGGCAATGCCAACCGCTACCCCGAGATCTTTGAGGCGAACAAGCCGATGCTGACCCACCCTGACAAGATCTATCCCGGTCAGATGCTGCGCATTCCGCGCAAATAGGCGCAGCGGCGGCAGCAGCGTCAGGCTTGCGCCGCCGCGGCTTTCCCCCCATGTTCAAGGCCAAGGGCCGCCACAAGGCCCGGGGAAGAACCAAGGGGGGAGATTTCCGCGATGGCGCGTTTTGCCACGATCGACGACCGCGACGCCGTGCAGGCGCAAATGCCATGGGCCGACCGCAAGCTGCCGGTCACGCTGCATGGGTTCCTGTCAGATGTGGCCAAGCGCCACCCATCGCGCCCTGCGGTCAGCTTTCAGTTGCTGTCGGGACCGAAGGACAAGGCCGAAACCCTGACCTGGGCTGCGCTTCTGGGCCGGGTCAATCAGGCGGCCAACCTGTTCCGCAGCCTTGGCATCGGGGAACGCGATGTGGTGGCCTATGTGCTGCCCAACAGCATGGAAACCGCCATCACCTTGCTGGGCGGGGCGGTTGCGGGCATCGTGAACCCGATCAACCCGCTGCTGGAGGCGGACCAGATTTCTGCGATCCTTCGCGAAACCGGCGCCTCGGTTGTGGTTACGCTGAAGGCGTTTCCCAAGACCGACGTGCCGCAAAAGGTGGCCGAGGCGGTGAAACACGCGCCCAAGGTCAAGACCGTGCTGGAGGTGGACCTCAACCGCTACCTCACCCCGCCCAAAAGCTGGATCGTGCCGCTGATCCGGCCCAAGAACCCCGTCACCCATACGGCGGTGGTCAAATCCTTTACCGCCGAAGCGCGCAAGATGCCCGCCGACCGGCTGACCTTTGCCGACAGCACCGCCGACCGCGTCGCCACGTTCTTTCACACCGGCGGCACCACCGGCATGCCTAAGGTGGCGCAGCACAAGTATTCCGGGATGGTCTATAACGGCTGGCTCGGGTCGGAACTGCTGTTCAACCACGACGATGTGCTGATCTGCCCCTTGCCGCTGTTCCATGTGTTCGCGGCCTATCCCATCCTGATGGCCGCCATCGCCTCGGGCGCGCATGTCGTGTTTCCGACGCCACAGGGCTATCGGGGCGACGGGGTGTTCGACAATTTCTGGAAGCTTGTCGAACGCTGGCAGGTGACGTTCCTCATTACCGTGCCCACCGCGATTGCCGCACTGATGCAGCGCCCGGTGAATGCCGATGTCAGCACGCTGAAAACCGCAATCTCGGGGTCGGCGCCCTTGCCGGTCGAACTTTACAACCGCTTCAAGGCGGCAACCGGCGTGGAGATCGCCGAAGGCTATGGCCTGACCGAGGCGACCTGCCTTGTGTCGTGCAACCCGGTGGACGGGATGAAGAAGGTGGGATCGGTCGGCCTGCCGTTGCCCTATACCAATGTGCGTATCCTGCAGCCGCAGCCGGGCGGCACCTTCCGCGATTGCGCCGTGGACGAAGTGGGGGAAATCTGTGTCGCCAACCCCGGGGTCTATGCGGGCAACACATATACTGAAACCGACAAGAATCGCGACCTGTTCGCTGATGAGAAATGGTTGCGGACCGGCGATCTGGGGCGGCTCGATTCCGACGGGTATCTGTGGATCACCGGGCGGGCCAAGGACCTGATCATTCGGGGGGGGCACAACATCGACCCGGCGGTGATCGAAGAGGCGCTGCTCAAGCACGAGGCCGTGGCCTTTGCCGGGGCCATCGGCCAGCCCGACGGGTTTGCCGGGGAACTGCCTTGCGTCTATGTCGAACTGGTGGGCGGCAAGACTGCGACGGTGGCCGAATTGATGGAGTTTGCCGCCACCCATATCCACGAACGCGCAGCGGTGCCCAAGCATCTGGAGATCCTGCCGGAATTGCCGAAAACGGCGGTGGGCAAGATTTTCAAGCCCGACCTGCGCCGCAGCGCCATTGCCCGCGTCTATAACGCGGCGCTGGTCAAGGCCGGGGCAGGGGCCGAAGTGGCCGAGGTGGTCGAGGATAAGAAACGCGGGTTGGTGGCCCGCCTGCGCCGCACCGGCACAACGGACGAGGCCAAGGTCGCGGCCACCTTGGGTGAATTCACCCGCCCGTGGGAATGGGCCGACAAGGGCTGATTCCGCACCGCGCGGCCCGTTCCCGACGGGCCGCGCCGCACCCCCGCAGGGGGCCCGGCCGTTACTCGGCCGCGATCTTGATCACGGGTTCCATCTGCGCCAGCACATCGTCCGACAGATGGCATTTGATTTGGTGGCCGTCGGCCAGCATCTTCACAGGCGGCATTTCGGTTTCGCAGCGGTTGCCCGGAACGTGGCGCTTCCAGCGGCAGCGGGTCTGGAACGGGCAACCGGGCGGTGGGTTCATCGCCGACGGGATGTCACCTTGCAGTACGATCCGCTGCTTTTGCACCCGCGTGTCCGCAATGGGCACGGCCGACAACAGCGCCTCGGTGTAGGGGTGATAGGGCGGGGCGAACACCTGATCGGTGCTGCCCATTTCCACCACATGGCCCAGATACATCACCATCACCCGGTCGCTGAGATAGCGCACGATGCTCAGGTCATGGCTGATGAACAGCAGTGTGGTGCGGTTGCGCCGCTGGATGTCCATCAGAAGGTCGGTCACCGCCGCCTGCACCGACACGTCCAGCGCCGATACGGGTTCATCTGCCACCACCACCTTGGCATCGCCGGCAAAGGCGCGGGCGATGCCGACGCGCTGTTTTTGTCCGCCCGACAACTGGCGTGGCATTCGTTCGGCAAAGGCGCGCGGCAGTTTCACCAGATCCAGCAGTTCCAGCATCCGCGCCTCGCGCGCGGAGTCGCTGTTGCCGTGGCCGAACAGTTCCAGCGCCCGGATGATCTGGCGCCCCACCGTCATCGACGGGTTCAACGTGTCGAACGGGTTCTGGAACACCATCTGCACCTGCGCCACGGTGTCGGTGTCGCGCTTTTCGATCGGGGTCGACTGCACGTTTTCATCGAACAGCATGATCGAGCCGGAGGTGGCGGTCTCAAGCCCCATCAACACCTTGGCAAAGGTCGACTTGCCGCAGCCGGATTCGCCGACGATGGCAAGTGTTTCTCCTTCGCGCGCTTCGAATGACAGGGTTTCGTTGGCCTTGACCACCTTCTTGGCGCCGCCACCGAACATGCCGGACGACACTTCGTAGTATTTCCGCAAGTCTTCGAGCTTCAGCACCACACGGCCGGCCGGCAATTTTTCCGCCGTCTTGCCGACCTGTGGCGGCGCGGCCCAATCGATTTCCTCAAAGCGCAGGCAGCGGGTGTCGTGGCGGGTGTGGCCCGCGACCGGCGCCATCGGCACGTCGCGCGCATCGCAGCGCCCCTGCACGAAGTAGCTGCAGCGCGGGCCGAAATTGCAGCCCGGCGGACGCTCATGGGGCAGCGGGAAGTTGCCGGGAATCGCAACCAGCGGGCGCGAGTTCTTGTCAGCCCCCGGTAGCGGAATCGACCGGAACAGCGCCTGCGTATAGGGGTGCTGCATGCGGTCGAACACGTCCTTTACCGACCCGGTTTCCACCGCCTCGCCGGAATACATCACGGTGATGCGGTCGCAGACCTCCAGCACCAGACCAAGGTTGTGGCTGATGAACAGCATCGAGGTGCCGTATTTGTGCCCCAGTTCCTTGACCAAATCGACGATCCCGGCTTCGACCGTCACGTCGAGCGCGGTGGTGGGTTCGTCAAGGATCAGCAGCGCGGGCTTGGCCATCAGCGCCATCGCGATCACGATGCGCTGTTGCTGCCCGCCGGACAGCTGGTGCGGATAGCTGCGCAGGATGCGGTCGGGGTCGGGCAGTTTGACGTCGGCCACGATTTCGCGGGCGCGCGCCCATGCCGCCTCGCGCGCCATGCCCTGATGGATCATCGGCACTTCGGCCAGTTGCGCACCGATCTTCATCGCCGGGTTCAGCGACGCCATCGGTTCCTGATAGATCATCGCGATTTCCGAGCCGCGCACATGGCGCAACTGGTCTTCGGTCATGCTGGTCAGGTCGCGGCCCTTGAAACGGATGGTCCCGCCGGTGATGCGCCCGGTCTTGCCCAGATCGCGCATCACCGCCAGCGCCACGGTGGATTTGCCGCAACCGGATTCGCCCACCAGCCCCATCGCCTCGCCCGGCAGGACGCGGCAGGAAAAATCCATCACCGCCGGGATTTCACGGGTGCGGGTGAAAAACGAGATCGACAGGTTGTCGATTTCAAGAATGGGCTGCGAGGGGTCCCAGTCGGACATGGCGGGTCTCCTGTGGCGACGGGCGGGCGGCGCCCCGGAACATCTGGATCAGCAAGGCTCGGGCGGCGCGGCGCATCAGTCCCGAAGGCTTTCTTCGCGCAACCCGTCGGCCAGCAAGTTAAGGCCAAGCACGAGGCTCATCAACGCGACGGCGGGCACGATGGCCGGATGCGGAAAGATCGACAGCAGGCGGCGGCCTTCGTTGATGGTCGATCCCCAGTCGGGCGATTCCGGCGAGACACCGAGCCCGAAGAAGCCCAGCGTGCCAAGCAGGATGGTGGTATACCCGATCCGCAGGCAGAAATCCACGATCAGCGGGCCGCGCGCGTTGGGCAGGATTTCCCAGATCATCAGATACCAGGGGCCCTCGCCCCGCGTCTGGCCCGCGGCGACATAGTCACGCGATTTCAGGTCCATCACCAGCCCGCGCACGATACGGAACACACCGGGCGAATTCACGAACACGACCGACACGAAAACGTTGAGCAGGTTGGGTTCCATCGACCAGATGCCTGTCGGGTCGGCGTTGAATGCAAGCCCCGCATAGGCCCAAAGCCCGAGACCCAGCGACACTGCCAGCATGACGTTGCGCTGGCGCGGTTTGGGAAACCAGCGGCTGTTGATCGCCACGGTGACGAACAGCAGCGGAAAGATGAACAGGATCGCCGCCATGGTGCCCGGAATGGCGGTTTCGCGGATTTCCGGGGTGACCAGCAGGTAGAACAGCAAGATCACCGGGAAGGCCAGCACAAGGTTGGCAAGGAACGACAGCGAAGTGTCCAGCTTTCCGCCGAAATACCCCGCAGGCAGACCCAGCGAGATGCCCATGATGAAGGCAAAGGCCGTGGCCGCAGGCGCAATGGCCAGCACGCGGCGGGCGCCCATCACCATGCGCGAAAACACGTCGCGCGCAAGGTTGTCGCCCCCGAGCAGATACCAGTCATAGCTGCCGCCCGGCGCCTTCATCGGTGTGCCGGGCAGCACGTTCTTCATGCCCGACACTTGCGACAGCGGGTTGTGGGTGATGATCTGGTCGGCGAAGATTGCCGTGAACACCCAGAACATCACGATACCGAAGCCGATCATGCCGACCGGGCTGTCGAACAGCCGACCATAAAGCCCGGTGCGCCGTTTGGTGGCGATGGAGACGGCGTAAAGCGCGGCCAGCGCAATCCAGACCGGCAGGAACTGCCACGCCATGCGCCCGATGATCTCGATCCAGCCAAGCGGTTCCATCATCTCTCCTCAGCTGAGCCGGATGCGGGGGTTGAGGAAGACATAGCCGACGTCGGAAATCAGCTGCGTCACCAGCACGACGGCCACGGCGACGACCGAGCAGCCAAGCAGCAGTTCGATGTCGTTGTTGCCGGCGGCCTGCACCAGTGTCCAGCCAAAGCCCTTGTAGTTGAACAGCGTCTCCACGATCACCACACCGTTCAGCAGCCATGGAAATTGCAGCATGATCACGGTGAAGGGCGCGATGAGCGCGTTGCGCAGCGCGTGGCGCAGCACGACCTGCCGGAAGCCCACCCCCTTCAGCCGGGCGGTGCGGATATATTGCTGGGTCATCACCTCGGTCATCGAGGCGCGGGTCATCCGGGCGATATAGCCGATGCCGTAAAGCGCGATGGTCATGACGGGCAGGGTGAAATTCCAGAAGGTGATCTTGTCCACCGCCGAGGTCGCTGTGCCCAGAAACAGGGTCCTGCGGCCTTCGATGCCGAACAGGTTGACCAGCCACGACAGGTCCACGGTGGTGGAGGCGAAGACGGCGATCAGGATCACGCCGGACACATATTCCGGGGTCGCCGTGGTGGCGATGGCGGCGGTGGACAGCACGCGGTCTGTGCGCGACCCTTCGCGCATCCCGGCCAGCACGCCAAGCAGCAGCGAGGTTGGCACCATGACGGCCATGACCGCCAGCATCAGCCACCCCGTCGCGCTGAGCGACCGCGCGAGGATGTCCTTGATCGTCATCTTGAACACGGTGGACCAGCCCCATTCGCCTTGCAGCACGCCGCAGAAACGGGGCGGGTTGGCGCGGTCGGGCGCACGCATCACACAGCGACCTTCGAGCTTGCCATCAACCATGCCCGACCAGCCAGGCAGCACGCCCAGCCATTCGGCATAGCGCACGGGGATCGGGCGGTCATAGCCGCGCTTTTACAGCCAGTTCGTGACCTCGGCATCCGACATCCGCTGCGAGGCTTCGGTCTTGGCCAGCTTTTCAAGGTTGGGAGGCAGGTTTGTCAGGTAAAAGACCACAAAGGTCAGGCACAGCGCGGTCAGAACCATGACGGCCAGACGGCGGGCAAGGAACATCAGCATGCCGTGTCCTTTCGTGGCTTTGGCGCGTTTCGCGAGGACCGCAGGAGCAGTATGCGCGCGCACGGCCCCAAGCGAGGTCATGCGACTGGCACGGATCAGAGGTGTGTCGGGGGGGAAGGGAGGGGCCGGCCCTGAGGCCGGCCCGGGAGAGCCCTTGGATCAGGCGTCGATCCACCACTTGTAGTGGTGATGCTCGAAGGTCGGGTGCATTTCGGCGCCCTTCACCTTGGCATCATAGTGGCGATAGATCGAGCGCCAGTAGGGCTGGATCAGCACGCCCTGCTCTTGCATGATCTCCTCGATCCGCTTCATCACCTTGGAGCGCTCGTCGGCATCCGCGATGGCCAGCGCCTTGCTGAGTTCGGCGTCGAATTCGGCGTTCGAGAAGGCCGATTCGTTCCATGCCTCGCCCGTGCGGTAGGCCAGCGCCAGAATCTGCACGCCGAGCGGACGCATGTTCCATTCGGTGGCCGACCAGGGATGCTTGGTCCAGTCGTTCCAGAAGGTGGCGCCCGGCATCAGGGTGCGTTTGACGTTGATCCCGGCATCGCGGCACTGGGCGGCGATGGCGTTGCAGGTGGCGGCGCCGAAGTCGTCATCCAGCGAGATCAGTTCGAACTCGTGATCACCCTTGCCGGCGGCCACCAGCATTTCCTTGGCTTTTGCCTTGTCCACTACCAGCGGCGGCAGTTCGGCATATTCCGGATGGATCGGGCAGACGTGGTGGTTCTCCGCAACCGTCCCGAGGCCGTTGTAGCCCAGTTCCAGCACGATCGCATTGTCCACCGCCATGCAGATGGCGCGGCGCACGTTCACGTCCTTGTAGTCGTCGGCCAGCTGGTTGAAGCGCACAGCAAGGGTCGATGCGGTGACGGCTTCGGACTTTTCCCAGCCAAGGCTGTCGAGCAACTGGATGAAATCGCCGGTCGACTGGTAGGTCATGTCGATTTCGCCCGCCGTCGCAGCCGCAACGGTGGTGGACGGGTCGGTGCCGTAGTCCGTGTATTCGATCCGGTCAAGCCAGGCGCCGTTGCCTTTGTTCCACCAGTGATCGTCCTTCTTGACCAGCGCGGCCTTGATCCCGGCTTCGAAGATCTCGGGCAGGTAGGGGCCGGTGCCGATCGGGTTCGCCATCACGTCGCCACCGTCAAAGGTCGGGTGAACAACGGCGGCCGGATAGTCGGCCATGCCGACGATGATGGTGATATCCGGGCCCGACAGCGACAGTTTCACAGTGTGGCTGTCGACAATGGTGATCGCGCCTTCGCGCGCGGTCTTGGTGTCGGCATTGATCAGCGACGACATACGGCCGGCCATCGAGTTGCCGTCGACGTTGCCGTCGCACCAGCGGTTCAGGTTGTAGGCCACGTCTTCTGCGGTGAAATCGTCCCCGTTCGACCACTTCACGCCCTTGCGGACGTTCAGCGTGTATTCGGTGGCATCGCCATTGGCCTGCCAGCTTTCCAGCAGCTTGCCGGTCAGCGACCCGTCGGCGTTGTATTCGACCAGATATTCCAGCCAGCCGCGGGTGAAGTTGGCGATCTGCGACCAGTCGGCAAGCCGCGGGTCCTTGAGTGCCTTCAGTTCCATCTGAACGCGCAGCGTGCCGCCGGCCTTGGGGGTTGCCGCCTGCGCCTGCGGTGCGGCCAGACCGATCAGGCCGTAAGCTGCCGCCGCCGAGACGCCAAGGGCGGTGGTGCGGGCCAGAAATTCGCGGCGCGACAGTTTCCCGTCACGGCATTCGCGGGCGTACATCGCCGCCGCGTCGTGAATTGTTTTTGTCGGTTGGTTCATCGTCTTCTCCCTGTCAGGACCGTTGTTCTGGCGGGCTGACCCCTTGCCTCGCCCGTGGGCGGCCAAGGCTGGTCAGCCGGTGTCCTTGCGACACATTACGCGTGTAATGCGCCGTTGCGTCAATGCTTACTTCCGGCGGATGGTGGATGATTTGCGACACGGGGTCCAGCGGCCAGAAGGGCCGGCGCGTCGCAAAACGCATCTGCCCTGCCAGGCATGGGCCGGGCGGCACCGCGCCGCCGCCGGTCAGGCGCTTTTGCGGAAATCGCTGGGCGTCTTGCCGGTGTGGTGCTGGAAGGCGCGGGTGAAATAGGCGGGCGAGGTGAAGCCGAGCGATTGGGCCACTTCCTGCACGGGAATCTTTGTTTCCAACAGCATACGCCGCGCCTCAAAGATCACCCGTTCCGACAGGATCGCCTTGGCCGACCGCCCGGTTGTGGTTCGGCAGACCCGGGTCAGGTGCGTCGGCGTCACGCCAAGGGCGGCAGCACATTCGGCCACGCCGATGCCGTTGCGAAAGTCGCGTTCAACCACCTGCGTGAAGCGCGCGGCCAGTTTGCGCGCGGACTCGGGGTGGGGCAGATCTTCGGGCGGTTGTGCCGCGATCTGGCGTTCCAGCCAGACCGACAGCAGGCCCAGATAATGCCGTGTCGCGCGGTCATGCGCGGGCTTGTCGCTGACCTGTTCGCGCCCGATCGCATCCAGAATCAGGTTCAGTTCCACCTGCCCGGAGTTTTCCCGGATCCGCAGGTGATGGGTCTTTTGCGGCAAGGTCAGGTCGGTATCGCGGCCAAAGAACACGGCAGTGCCGAACACATGCTGGCCCACCTCGAATCCGTGCATGGTGCCGGGGGGAATGAAGATGGCGTTGTTCGGGCCGTAACCGCGGGTGACGCCCGCGATGGTGATGCGGCCCTGACCGCGGGTGAACCACAGCAGTTGCGGTTCGGACAACGAGCGCATGGCTTCGACACGCCAGCGCCCGCCCGCCGCCAGCCGGGGAATCGCCACGAGGCGCAGTTGTGAAATCGCGCTGATGTCGGCCATGCTGACTTTCGTCCGTTCTGTTTGGTGCGCCGTCAGCGTAGCGTCAGGCGCCCCGATGCCCCAAGCGGTATTTCCTGCCATCGGCGGATTTATCCACAACCCTTTCGAGAACTGTGGACAAGTCGCCGGGGCGGTTTCAAGGAAGATCGATGGCAGGCCAGTGGCGCAGCCGGTTGCGCATCCATGTCCGCTGACGTTTGGAATATTGCCGCGTGGCGATGCACCCGGCGGCAAGGGCCTGATCCAACGTCATGTCACCCCTCAGATGCGCCACCAGTTCCGGGGCTCCGATGGCGCGTGCCCAAGGGCGGGTGGGCGACCAGTGGGGCAGGGCCGCGCGCACCTCGTCCACCGCCCCATGCTGCACCATCTGCGCGAATCGCCGGTCGATGCGTGCGCCCAGCCATGCCGGATCGGGCCGCAGCACCAGCGCATGCGCGCGTTCCAGCGGCAGCAATGGCGGGCCGGTGCGGTCTTGCCAATGGGCAAGGCCGTGGCCGGTGGCGGTCAAAACCTCCCATGCGCGCTGGATGCGGGCGGGGTTCAACCTGTCGATGCGCGCGGCCGTCGCGGCGTCAAGGTCCGCCAGCAACGCGCCCGCGCCCTCCGCCTCCATGCGCGCATCGGCCTGCGCCCGCACTTCCGCCGGGACAGGCGGAATATCGGCCAACCCGTCGGTGAGGGCCGAGAAATACAACCCCGTCCCCCCGACGATCACCGGGCGCGGATCGTCACGCAGCACCGCCGCGACATCGCGCAGCCAGTGCCCGACCGAATAATCGGCGTCGCGCGGCACATGGCCATAAAGCAGGTGGGGCGCTGCGGCCTCGTCCTCGGGCGAAGGCCGGGCGGTCAGAACGCGCCAACAGTCATAGACCTGCAAGGCATCGGCATTCACCACGACACGACCCTGCGCGCGCGCCAGCGCCAAGGCCAGTCCCGATTTGCCGCTCGCGGTGGGCCCGGCGATCAGCACCGGGAGGTCCGGCGGAACATTGCGCGCCCAAGCGCGCAGCAAGTCGGGTTCGGCGTTGATCATCCGCCCGTTTTCCGACATTTTGCGCGCCAGTCAACCGCCCGCGCCGCACGCCGGCCCCGGCGGCAGGAATATGCGGACATCAAAGGGGCAAGGCATGAGCGGCACCATGACAGGGGCGGAACAGGCGCGCGGCAGTGTGGCATGCAAGCGTGTGATGCTGAAAATCTCGGGCGAGGCGCTGATGGGCGACCTGGGCTATGGTCTGCACCCGCCGACCGTTCAGCGTATTGCACGCGAAATCAAATCCGTGCACGACATGGGCGTGGAAATCTGCATGGTGATCGGCGGCGGCAACATCTTTCGCGGGCTGGCTGGCAGCGCGCAAGGGATGGAGCGCACCACCGCGGATTACATGGGCATGCTGGCCACGGTGATGAACGCGTTGGCCATGCAGTCGGCGCTGGAGGGAATCGGGGTCTATACCCGCGTGATCTCTGCCATCCCGATGGATCAGGTCTGCGAACCCTACATCCGGCGCCGCGCGGTGCGGCATCTGGAGAAGAAACGGGTCTGCATCTTTGCCGCCGGCACCGGCAACCCCTATTTCACCACCGACACCGCCGCGACGCTGCGCGCCAACGAAATGGGCTGCGAGGCGGTGTTCAAGGGCACCAAGGTGGATGGCGTCTATGACAAGGACCCGAAGAAACACCCCGACGCCAAGCGGTATGATGTCGTGAGCTATGACGAGGCGCTGGAAAAAAACCTTGGCGTGATGGATGCGACCGCCATCGCGCTGGCGCGCGACAATCGCCTGCCGATCATCGTGTTCTCGCTGGATGAACCGGGCGGATTCCGCGGCATCCTTGCCGGGCAGGGGACCTATACCACCGTGAAGTCCCTGTCGCTTTGACTTTCGCGCCGGGGCAGGTAGAACGTGGCGCCAGACCGCCGCGTTCGCGGCCAACCAGAGGGTAACCCCATGTCAGATGATCTCGAGATCGACCTAGACGACCTGGAACGCCGCATGGAAGGCGCAATGACCGCCTTCCGCACCGAACTTGCCTCGCTGCGCACGGGGCGGGCCTCG
>JAUXPG010000207.1 GCA_030683915.1 Gemmobacter sp. | reverse complement strand
GCTGCCTTCGTTCTTTGTCATGGCCGCCTGCTCTTTGTAGTGAAGCTCGTCGTGGGCTGCCCTAATGTCCCATCCGGTCATCAAGAGGGTGTGCAGCAGTGCGCCCACTTCCTTTTGATCGATCCCGATGAGGCTGCTGATTGCTTCGTTATCAGAAGTTTCAAGGGCAAGCGCCGCAATCGCCACACGTTGGATTTTCGGCATCGGGAAGCCGGAGCCATGCTTGTCCAATGCGACCGGAGGTCGCTTAGTTCTAAGGTCGTCCATGTTTGAAGGTTCTCTTATTAGGGGTTAGTGCCTATTGGCAGACAAACCAATAACCTCATGCGGGGCGATTCGCAAGGGAATGTTTGGTGGGTCTACAATAGTTGCATCCTCCAATAAGTCGGGGTAGAAGTGCCGGTAGCGATGGAGGAGGCGACAGCATGGCAGACTCGACGGAACTAAGGGTGACTATCCCGACCGAGCTTCATGAGCTGCTACTTCAAGAGGCTGCGGACACCAGCTTGTCTCCCGGCGAAATTGTGACGGACCTGCTCGTTGCCAGGCTCCAAGGGAAAAAGCAGAAGACTGTGGGCAAGGTGGCAGAGTCTGCGATGCGCAGGGGGGCCACGAACAAGCAGGCGCTTGCCCTGGTCAGGGCTTCGTTTCCCGATGCAGAGACAAGCGCGGCATCAATTGCTTGGTATCGGACCAACTTACGCAAGCGGGGCGAGGACATTCCGACCGATCAGGAAGCCCGCGACGCGAACGCCTTTACCCCCGAGTGATGCGGCAAACGGGCCCGGATCGGACCCTGTGTCGGGGCGGTCAGGTCAACGCCATGTTCGGTAAGCACTAATCTTCCATCGGTGCCGGACTAATGATCCGTTCGGGCAAAAGAGTATGGGCGCCAGGAGACCTGACGCCCACTCTTTACCCGCACTGCGAGTCCGCAACACCGAAACGCCAGACAGCCGGGAAGACGGTCCTGGACGACCCGCCTGGAACACAGGCCGCCCAGGGTATCCCGGCTGGGCTGGCTTGACACAACCCGCCGGGAATAGGGTGCCGCCAGGGACATGACCACCTGGCGGCCAGTGCCAAGCCGGGGAGATGAAATCCGACCTGGCACGACGTCGCGGGAAAACTTCAACCTAAACCCACGACGGTTTATGCGGACGGGTCATGGACATACCCGCCCCGGCCGCATCCTTACCCGTCCGAAGACACGAGGAGGGCCTAACGCGGAACGAGGACCCGTAAAGACGACGTTCCGCGCGTTCGAATTGGTGGAAACGGCAGCCCCACGCCACACGAGACTGCCGCCTCCGGGTCCCTCGCCTGCGAACAGGGGAACCTACAGCAACGCCGCTTTACTTGGAGGTGGGCTGCGTCGCCGATGGAATTTCAGTCCTGGGCCGGTTGGCTCTCGATGAATTTCGAGGCCTCTTCCCGGTGGCGCAGGATCGCACCGCCCAGTTCCGACTTCACGACCGCATCGTAGGCGTCGAGGTGGTTCAGCCCGTCAGCGGCCATCTTGTCCTGCGTCATGGTTTCGAGAAGGGCGTCACCTTCGTCGCGCAGGCTGATTGCCCGCTTCCGCAACGAAGTTTCCTTTTCGGCCTTCGCGATCATCTGTTCCAGGGTGTTCATGCTGGTGGTTCCTTATTCAAAGGGGTCGGCGGTCGGCCCGAACATATCAGACAGGGTGCGACCCGTGCCGGACGGAGGGGGTGGCATCCGCATCGCCCGGTAGAGGTGCGGGGCCAGTTGATAGAGGCTGCGCTTGATCGCCAGGGCGACAAGGCCGATGGATGCACGGTGCTTGTCGGGTTCACCCATCTGCCGATCGATCGCCGAGATACGCGCGTTCAGTTCCATGAACCGGCCGAGGGCCTTGTCCATGTCGCTCGTCGCAGCGTCCAGTTCGGCGGCTGCCTCGAAGCGATCTTGCAGCAGCCCGTCACGTTCCGTTTCGAGGGAGGCCAGGCGCGTCACCTCTTCGGCGCGCAGTGCTGCGTCCAGATCACCTTGCAAAACTTCGTGGGCAGCTTCCGCCCGCATGTCCTCAAGGGTCTCTTCTTGCAGCTTGCGGGCAAGGGCGTCGAAGGCTTGCGGATCGGTCACGGCAAGCCGCCGCTCTTCAGGGCTCAACGGGCGAGGCGCCCGGTTGCGGCTGACGAAGGCCGCAACGCGCGGGGCGAGGTCAGCGATCTTCGATTTGAGTGTGGCCGTGTCCATGGGGTTCTCCAGGTCTGTTGACGCTGACATTGCCGCGCCGGTCGCTGACTTTACGCCAGCGTTTTGCCGGTCAGCCATTTCAGGAACCCATCAGGCAACCCGTGCTGGTGGTGCAGGTCGTCCGCCTCTTTCAGCAACCGCAGCCTGTAGCAGCGGAGAGACCCCGAAGTGGCGGGAATGCACCCATTCTCGGCAAGAACTTCCTGCAAAGCTGTCCAGGCGCCATAGGGCAAACTGGTATCATCCACCTGCATCATGGTAGCGGCAGTCAGCCGAAGGGCGTTGGCTGTGACAGAGCCCGCGGGGTCGAGGCCGGCCGTGACAACCGCCGGAATGATCCGCGCTTTTGCCCGGTCCACTGTCGGACGCATTCGCGGGTTGACCTTCTGTCGTTCCTTCTTGGCGATAAGGGCTGGCACAAGGTCAGGCCGCTTAGCCCGGATGGCGTCGATCAGGCGCGCAACGCATGTGCCCGCTTCCTCCACCGTCTGATCCCAGGTCACTTTCGGATCGGAAAGCAGGGCCTCGATTTTCTCCATGGTGGCGATCACGCGCTGCCCTCCGAGGTGGTGTTACTGGTCATAGAATGGCGTTGCGCGCACCCAGGCGAGCAGGTCTGACCGGTCGGTCTCGCCGATGAACCTGTCGCCCGTGATGCTGGCAATCGCTTCGTCGCGGGCGTCCCGGCTGATCCACGGGATTTTCGGGCGCCCTTCGCGCAGTTCGGTCAACAGGCCTTCGTCGGTCGTGATCCAGCCTTTGGTGACGCGCATCATCGTGGTGCCGCCTTGATGGGCAACGCAAGCGACGCCGCCGGGCAGGACAAAATGGATAGGCGGCTGTGTGGGGGCTACGGGCATTCATCTGTCTCCGGGTTGATGAGGCGGGGGAGTGGGCGCAGGTCGGTAGAAACGTAAGATGCGGCTGAGGCGCTGACGTTCACCGATGTGGTGGAAACGGGCTTGTCCGCCGAGGCCATCAGCTTTTCGATCAGCTTTGAAAGGATCGTGGGATTGCAGCCGACAAGCCGGGGGCCACGCACCGCGTTGAAGTCCTCGTCTAGCAACGCCGCCCCATCCGGGCCGGTCAGGTATTCCCAGACGATGGTGCCAGTCGCTGCGAGCGATTTTTCCATGACCTCGTGCAGCGCCGTGTCACGCCGTGCCAACAGGGCCAGGTTCCAGAGGTCATCGAAGTCCGCAGAACTGCACCGCGCCAGATAGAGGGACAGAACGTCGCTGCCCGCTGCCTTCGCTGCCAACACAGGCGACCGTCCCGCCACAAGCGCCTGGACAAAAGCCATTTGCTGATCCTCCGTCGCCGGGGCCAGTTCGGACAGTTTCATGGGCGCAAGCTGGTTCATGCCTATCGGGCCTATTCCGGGTTTTGCCCAACGCTCCCCATAAGCCCAAGATAACGATGGGCAATTCGGGCCGTTTTTCGGGCAAAGGATTAGATGTCACTCGACCGCAATGTGGCGTGGTTCTCCGTGACATTACGCCAGCGTTTTCGGGTGCTGTCTGGCCGATGCACTCTGGCCGGTTTGACTGATGCCCGGATCATCCCCCGGTCACATACACCGTGCGCAGGGGGTATCGATGCACCGAGACGGCAAAGCGCCAGGCATCGCTACCGAAAGCCCGAGCGAGCCGAATATCTTCCAACCTACGATGCCAGGAGGGCGAGCGGGTTTGACTGCCCATTGATCCACGCGAACAGCCGCCCCGGTGGGTTTCGCGGGATGGGCTCAAAGTCTGCGTCCAGGATGGGCTGGCCGGTTTCATCGGCGAAGTGATCGGGGCTGACGACGCGCAGGGCGTGACCGAGTTGGGTGGCGTCAATCAGGGCAACCCTGAACACAGGGTCACGGCTGGCCTTCACATAGGCCGTCGCCCTCGCAATTCCGACGAACTCTGCTGCATCTGAGGTCTGAACCCCAAGGCTGACCAACCGCAGGAACAAGGGCCAATTCGTTGTGCTATATCCCGCCATTTCGCACCCTCCATTCGATGCGGTCATGGTGTCGGGTCGTTCCGATGTGGAAAACCATCAATGCTGATTTGTTATCGCCGTTATCACTGTTATCGCCGTTATCACCGTAGGGTCCGTAATTCTTCCACCGTTCCAAGGGCAAACGGCACCGAAAAACCTAAGTGCTTGATTTTGTTATGTCGTCGCTGTCTTTGACTTATCGGCGACAAAGGGGCGACGGTGTAAGTGCTTGTTTTTATTATATTGTCGCTTTGTCGCTTTAGTCGCTATAATATCTATATAATAAGACAGAAAATACCCCAGCTTCTATTGCGCGCCGCGATTGGCAGAGTCTGGAAGTTCGCACGCGCGCGTGCGAAGCGATCGGTGCGACAACTGCGACATGGCGACAACTTAACAAAAACAAGCGCTTAAGCTACAGCGATCCGGCGACAAGCTGTCAATCGGCATCCAATCGGGCCCCCT